>CABUQY010000221.1 GCA_902493915.1 uncultured Collinsella sp. | reverse complement strand
CGGTGCCGCATCCGTGCGCGACGCCCGACGCAATGCCTTCGCCCTGCTGAGCGAGCTCGGCCTGCTCGAGCACCCGGGTGCCGCGGGGCTATTGGGCACTCTCGACGAGCAAACGCGCAGCATCACGGCCACGATGATCGAGCGGAACATCAACAGCCCGCGTACCAGCAGCATGGGGCGTCTCTTTGATGCCGCGGCAGCGATTCTGGGCATCTGCGGCAAGGCGACCTACGAAGGCGAGCCCGCCATCGAACTCGAAGCCGCCGCCTGGCGCGCGCTTGACGGCGAAATCAGCCGTTTCGCTGGCAATCAGGTGGGCGTACCCGCATCCGTCTCAACGTCGCTGGACAGTTTGTTCAGATACGTATTAACTACTAACCCTCTATTTGGCATTTTTGCCTCAGATTTGGCCAAAAAAGGCTCTCCAGGCACCCTATTTGCGGCAAGCGTGCCCGACACAGGCCCCAAATCGACCCATTTGGAATCCTCACAGACAACTTTTATCACCCAGAGCCACTCTAAAGAATACGAATCTGAACTAACTGTCCAGACGACCTCTAACAATCCCCTTGTTCTGGACCAAAAATCGCTTTTTAAGGCACTTTTGGGTGGAATCGAGGCCGGCATTTCCGTCAACAGGCTCGCGCTTGACTTCCATATCGCCATCGCGCGCTCTTCGGCACGAATCGCACGCGAAATCTGCGCGCGCGAAGACGTCGATACCGTCGCGCTCTCGGGCGGCGTGTTCATGAACCGACTTTTGCTTCAGCTCCTCACCCGCAAGCTTAAAGACGCAGGCCTTACGGTCTTAATTCCCCAAACCGTGCCCGTTAACGACGGCTGCATCGCCTACGGTCAGGCCGCCATCGCTCGCGTTCGCCTCGCGCAGACAGCATCGCGATAGCTGTTTTGCCAGCCTGCGCGCCGCCGTCTCACAGGTGTAACGCGTTTGCTCGTGACTCCCGCGAGCGCTACCATCAACTGATGGGAAATTAGGCGCCTATCCAGCGCAAAACGTATAAAAGGGGAACATTATGTGCCTTGCCGTTCCCGGTAAAGTGGTCAAACGCGACGACGACCTTAAGGCGACCGTCGACATGATGGGCATCGAGCGCCCCGTTTCGCTGCGCCTCGTGCCGACGGCACGGGTAGGCGACTATATTCTCGTGCACGCCGGCTTTGGCATTCAGATTGTCGACGAGCAGGAAGCCCAAGAGACACTCGAGCTCGTCAATACCATGACCGAGCTGGCCGAAGAGGACCAGCTCGCCACCAACCCGGCCGAGGCATACTAGTGGCGGCGGCGCAGCCGGTTCGCTCCGGTATCGACTTTTCGGCATTTCGCGACCCCAAGCTGGCTCGCGAGCTCATCGATCGTATTCATGAGCTTGTCGGCAACCGCAGCATCAACCTTATGGAAGTCTGCGGTACGCATACCGTGAGCATTGGCCGCTATGGCTTTCGCTCCATTATGCCGACGGGACTCAAACTGCTAAGCGGCCCGGGGTGCCCCGTTTGCGTCACCGCCAAT
>CABUQY010000220.1 GCA_902493915.1 uncultured Collinsella sp. | reverse complement strand
CTGGACGGTTTTTACGGGCTCGATGACCGCGATGTCGACCATGCCATCGTTCATGCGGCAATCGGGGAACAGGTTGATGTCGTTTTGAATGACCGAGGTGTTGCCGGCCATGCAGCAAATGCCGTCGAGCTCCTCGACAATGCCGTCATGCTCAATGGTAAAGTGCGCTACCGTAGGGTTGGGCGTGGCGAGTGCAGAGAGGAAGTAGGCGATCTCGCCGATGTCGTTTTTGGTGGGGGCGGCCTTCATCATGATCTCGGCGTCGAAGCCCGAGCCGGCGATGATGATGAAGCCGTGGCGCTTCTCGTTGCCGTTCTCGTCGAGCCAAAAGAGCTCGCCCATGTCGACTTTGACCGTGCGACCGGCACGGCAGGCCTTGGCGAGCGCCGCCGCCTCGGGGGCATTGCCGATGTTGTTGAAGAACAGGCAGGCCGTACCGGAGGGGAAGACGAGCGTGGGGACACCGCATCCGCGCATCTGGTCGAGCACGTTGGAGACAGTGCCGTCGCCGCCCGAAACGACCACGCGGTCAAACTCGCGCACGTCTGCCACGGCGTCCTCGGGTTCCATGCCATCGCCGATAAAACGCATCACGACCTCGTCGCCGCCCTGCGCGAGGGCGTGCGTGAACGCGTAGATTTCATCTGAGCTGGGGCCCGATGCCGGGTTGTGGATGATAAGGCAGCGCATACTTACGTTCCCGTTCTGTGACTAACCGAGTATAGTTGTAGGGCAATGCCGATATCCTACCCGTGTTTTTCGGGCCTAACCTTATTCGATGGGTTGATATGTACATTTCCACACATCAGGCTCTACTCGACTTTTGCCAGCGCGCCCGTGAGTTTGACGCGATTGCCGTCGATACCGAGTTTTTGCGCGAGCGCACGTTCCACCCGCGCCTGTGCTTGGTCCAGATCGCCACCCCTGCCGAGAGCGTCGCGGTCGATCCCCTGGTGATCGACGACCTATCGCCGCTCGCCGAGCTTATGGGCGATGAGAGCGTGACCAAGGTGTTTCACGCCTGCTCGCAGGATATGGAGGTTATGCTCCATACCGTGGGCGTGCTGCCGCGTCCCATTTTTGACACACAGGTCGCCGCCGCCTTTTTGGGCGAGCGCCAGCAGATTTCCTACGGCGCGCTCGTGCAGACGTTTTGCGGCGTTTCGTTGCCTAAGACCGAGTCGCTGACCGACTGGTCGCGCCGCCCGCTGACCGACAAACAGATCGAGTACGCGATCGATGACGTCAAGTACCTGATTGTCGCCTATACCGAGATGATGAGCCGCCTGCGTGAGCTGGGCCGCGTGGACTGGGTGCTCGACGAGTTGCGTCCGCTGGCCGACGAGTCGCACTACCGCGCCGACCGCCATGAGGCATTCCGCAAGGTCAAGCGCATCAACTCGTGTAGCCGCCATCAGCTGGGCATCGCGCGCGAGCTTGCCGCTTGGCGCGAGGACCGCGCCGAGCGCCGCAACATCCCACGCAAGTGGGTCATGTCCGACGATACGCTGCTGGCGCTCGTCAAGCGCAATCCTGTGCGCGTTGAGGAGTTCCGCAGCAT
>CABUQY010000219.1 GCA_902493915.1 uncultured Collinsella sp. | reverse complement strand
CGTTGCCGAGTCCGTGGGCATTGGCGACTTCGGTCACGTTGACGAGTACAGCAAGCGCGTTGCTGTCCGTAAGCTCGACCGCAAGTAAGCGAAAAGCGACAAATTCATGCGCATGCGGCGTCCCGATTTCGATTGGGGCGCCGTTTTTTTGTCACGCCCGAACTTCGGCGCCGCCCTTCACCGCTTCCACACCGTTCACCGAGTTGTCCTAGCCTTTTACCGATGCGTGGAATATACTTTCATTAACACGTTGCTTCGTGAAAGGAACATTCATGATTTACACGCTCACTGCAAATCCCGCTATTGACTACAACATCGCCTGCGACGGTCTTGCTGCCAACACCGTCACGCGTACCCGCAACGCCGTCTACACGCCCAACGGCAAGGGCCTAAACGTCTCGTTTACGCTCGATCACTACGGCGTCGACACCACGATCCTGGGCTTTTTCGCCGGTTTCTCGGGCGAGTTTATCGTTAAGGGCGCCGAGGCCCTGGGCGTGCCCGTCAAACCCGTGTGGACCGACGGCATTACGCGCGTCAATGTGTTCCTCAACGCCGGCCCCGACACCGAGTACAACATGGTCAACGCCGGTGCCGCTATCAACGAGGCCAACGAGCAGGAGATGTTTGAGCTCATCGATTCGCTCGATGACATGACTTGCCTGGTCATCAGCGGCTCGCTGCCTCCCAACACTTCCGAGGGCTTCTTGGCCGAGGTCCTGCGCCGCGTCAAGGCCAAGGGGGCCGAGTTCGTCCTCGACATCTCGAGCCATCAGCTGGCAGACCTCATTGCCATGGAGCCGCTGCTGATCAAGCCCAATGACGACGAGCTGCTCGACATCTTTGGCATTAAGGTGAGCGGTGGCGACGATGAGTCCGTCAAGGGCGCTATGGCCGAGCTGCACGCTAAGGGCGCCAAGAACGTGCTGCTGACCCTCGGTGGCGCCGGTGCGTACTTCTCCAACGGCGAGCACATCTGGTTTGCCAATCGCACCTTCGACGTCAAGCTGCTGTCGACGGTGTGCGCCGGCGATTCCTCGCTCGCTGCCTTCCTGTCCGTATGGCACGACGCTCCCAAGCGCGTCGAGGATGCCCTCCGTCTGTCGATGGCCACCGGCGCCAACGTGGTCGAGTGCCCGGGCCTGGGCGACTTTGCCAAGGTGGACGAATACAAGAAGAACATCGAAGTTCGTCAGGTCTGCTAGCCGCATCGAAAAATCGCTGCCGAACACCCGCTTTGGATCTCCGAGGCGGGTGTTTTTTGTGCACTGAACGCATATGGCGTCTGCTGTCTCGTTTTATGGAATTGACGACGCGATTGCGTGTGCGCGCTTTCTTGTTTCTTGCTAGACTTCTTGAGAACCATCGATTTACGCTCACAAGTGCAGGAGGCCATAGGCATGTGCAATGTTTCGCTCAACGGTACTCAACCGTCCGATGCGTCCCTGCGCGTCCTGCGCGCGCTTGAGGCGGCTGGTCTTGAGGCTTGGTACGTGGGTGGTTGGGTGCGCGACGCCCTGATGGGGTGCCCCAGCCACGATGTTGATATGTGCTGTAGCGG
>CABUQY010000218.1 GCA_902493915.1 uncultured Collinsella sp. | reverse complement strand
GGGGACGTTCTTAAACGACTAGTCGTTTAAGAACGTCCCCAACGACTACCTGCAAAATGAGAGTGGATAATCTTCCGTTTTTGGCCTGTGCGCGGCCTCAAAGTGGGAGATTATCCACGCTCGTTAGATAAGCGTCAAAGAATCCACGCTCGTCGCTACTTAAGCCCGGGCAGGCGGGTGTAGGGAAATGAGCGCTCTAGGAACTCGGAGCAGCGGACGTAATCTTTGGCGAAGTAGCTGCTGTAGAGCGAATCGAGCACGTATTGCACGGCGATGTGGCTGGCGAACTGCGTGATGCGATGCGTCATGCTCTCGTGATCGCTCACCGTGAGATAGGCGGCAAAGCCGGGGTGAATGCGGGCGCAGTACGGTGTGCCAATGACGATCACCGGGACATGTCGGCTGCTGAGGATTGGCAAGATTTCTCTGAGGTTGGGGGCAAGGCCGCTGTAGGAGATAACGATTGCCACATGGTCGGGGCCCGAGGCGAGCGCCGTACGCACCTGCGCCTCGACACTGTCGTGGCACGTCGCGCTTTTGCCGGCGGAAAGCAGGCGATCGCGGAACATTCCCGCTGGATACAGATTATGCGAGCCCGTGTAGATGTCCACGGTGCCGGCGCGCATGACGAGCTTGGCGGCGTGGTCGAGTTGTGTGGGGTCGAGCAGCTCCTGTGTTTCGGCCAGAGTGGTCTGGTAGAGTCCCTCCATGCGCTCCATCACCTGTGCAGGGGTGGACGTGGCGTCGAAGGGAAAGTTGATATCCACGTCGCGTCGGTTACCCGCCTCGGTTGCCAGGCGGATGAGCTCGACCTTGAGGTCCTTAAAGCCTTCGAGGTCGAGCTTTTTGCAAAAACGGTGCACGCTCGCGACCGAAACATTGGTGCGGGCGGCAAATTCCTTAATAGAAAGCCCGCGGATATCCTCGCCGATGGCAAGGGCTGCAATACCGAGTTGTTGCTCGGTGGGGGTGAGGCCTTGTGCCTCGGAAATCTTGCGTTTGATATCCATGCGAACTCCCACACTTGCCAAACCTACCAAAAAGGGACAGGTTTATTTTTGCACGTTTCGGTCGGTATCAGGAAGTGTCAGGGACAAGGCGGTAACAGGGTTCGGGGGCGAAAAGAAGTGTCGGGTTTGGCATCCCCGCCCTTGCCCGTCCCGCGCGTGGGCGATACTCGGCTTATCGACCCGCGATGCAAAGGAGATGCTCATGGCAAACATCAAGTTCCCCGAGGGTTTCTATTGGGGTGGCGCCACCGCCGCCAACCAGTTTGAGGGTGCTTGGAACGTGGACGGCCGCGGCCCTTCCGTCGACGACCACTTCCTGGGCGGCAGCTACAAGGAGCCGCGCCAGATTACGATCGACATCGACCCCAACCGCTTCTACCCCAATCATGACGGTATCGATTTCTACCATCACTACGAGGAGGACATCGCGCTGTTTGCCGAGATGGGCTTCAACATGTTCCGCATGTCCATCTCTTGGAGCCGTATCTTCCCCAACGGCGACGACGCTGAGCCCAACGAGGCCGGCCTCGCCTTCTACGATCGCGTTTTCGACTGCCTGCGTG
>CABUQY010000217.1 GCA_902493915.1 uncultured Collinsella sp. | reverse complement strand
GGGCGTCGCGCACGGAGGCCGCCCCGCCGGGGAGCGCCCAGGTGCGCAAATGCGCGGCGCGTTCAAAGCCGCCAAGGCTGGCAACAAGAAACTCGCCGCCCCAAATGGTCCCATCGGTGCCGGCGCCGGTGCCGTCAAAGGCGATGCCAAGGACACGCGCGTCGGTTGTAAGCTGGCCCGCGGCGATGGCCTCGGCCATTACGCTCGCGATATGCGCATGATGGTGCTGCACCTCGACGAGTGGCAGATTGCATTTTCGCGCCTGCTCGCGCGCCCACTGGCCCGATAGATAGCTGGGGTGTACATCGCAGGCCAAGGCGGCGGGCGCCAAATCAAAGAGATCTTCCAAGCGCGTGCGCGCGGCGTTCCAGGCATCGAAGGTCCCGCCGTTTTCAACATCGCCGATATGCTGCGACACAAAACAGGTCGCCTCGCCGTTCGTCCCTTCACGCGTGAGCGCAATCGTGGCCTTTTGTTGCGGCCCGCAGGCGAGTACGCAGGACGGAGCGCCGTCGAGCTCCGGCAACGACAGCGGCTGGGGTGCATATCCGCGAGCGCGGCGAACGGGCATAATGGCGCCGTCGACCACGCGCACTACAGAGTCGTCGTAGCGCGAGAGGATCGCGCGGTCGTTACCGAGCAGCGCGTCGGCGATGCCGGCGGCAACGAGGTGTTCCCAGGCAAGGTCGTCGTCGGTCTCGATGGGTTCTTCGCTCAGGTTTCCGCTGGTCATGACGAGCGCGTGCATACCGCAGGCTTCTGCCGCGGCAAGCAACAGATGTTGAAGCGGCGTATAGGGGAGCATGACGCCGAGCTCAGGAAGGTCGTGCGCGACAGATGGCGCGAGAGCGAGGATGTCGGGGGAACCGCCGTTGCCCTCGCCAACAGTGCGCCGGCGCAGCAGCACAATGGGGCGGATACTGCCAGCGAGCAGATCGCGTTCAGCATCGTCGATATGACACAGGCGCCCGGCATCGGCAAGACTGCGAACCATGACGGCAAGTGGCTTGTTGCTGCGACGCTTGCGACGGCGCAGCTCGCGCACCGCTTGTTCGTTGGCAGCATCGCAGGCCAGGTGGAATCCGCCCAGGCCCTTGATGGCGACGATGCCACCGCTGGCCAGCAGCTCAACGCAGCGCTCGATGATAACGTCGCTGGCCTCGCGTGTGGTGCCGACGGTCGGTGTCGCGGACGAATTCCCGCACGCATTGCCGTTTACAGCCTCGCGCCACGTAATATGCGGCCCGCAATCAAAGCAGGCATCGGGCTGCGCGTGAAAACGCCGGTCGAGTGGGTCGACATACTCCGCAGCGCACTTGGGACACATGGGAAAACAATCCATCGACGTGGCCGCTCGGTCATAAGGCAGCGATTGGATGATGGTAAAGCGTGGGCCGCAGTTAGTGCAGTTGATAAAGGGGTAGTGATAGCGTCGGTCGGCGGGATCGAACAACTCGCGCAGGCAATCGTCACAGGTGGCGATATCGGGCGAGACGAGCGTCGTGTGCGCGGTCTGGTCCTGCGACGCCACAATGTGAAAGCCCTGCTCATCGGCAGCGCTCCAGCCGCCAGGCT
>CABUQY010000216.1 GCA_902493915.1 uncultured Collinsella sp. | reverse complement strand
CGGCGCCGACGAGCAAGTATCGACCGTGCTCGACTCGGTGACGCCGGGCAATATTGTGCTGCTCACCGATAGCGATGAGTGTGTCGAGCAGACGCTCGAGGCGTTGCCGCAGATTATCGATGGCCTTGTCGCCGACGGCTACAAGATCGTGACGCTCAGCGACCTGGTCAAGACGGACACGGCATTGAGCAAAAAGCTCACCTCGCTCACCAAGGTTTCCATGCCCAAAAACGCCGTGTTCCCCCAACTCCCCAAGGACGACGACACCACAGAGTAGTCATTGGGGACGTGCTTAAACGACTAGCCATGTGGGACAGTCTTGCGAAAACTCGGCACTTGGGGACTGTCCCCAACGGCCGGCACTTGGGGACGTTCCTTTTTTGCCGGCAGTTTGGGACAGTCCTTTTCTGTCGCTCGCAAAGAGTGTCCCCGGCGACTAGTCATTAAAGAACGTCCCCAATGACTATGCCCAATGACTATGTCACGGATACGTCAGCGTTTGGTATGCCTGCAGTGTGCAGCGCATAAATTCGGTGCCGCAGCGCGATGCTGATGATATAGTTACTGCGGTTAATGAGGGTCAAGAGAAAGGTTGCAGGTGAAATCCAAACCTCGACCATACAGTCGATGACCCCATGCAGGTGCTTTCTGCGCGTGCATGGGGTGTGAGCGCCGAGCGGTGTGCCGCCTGCGCATGCGTATACATATCTAAAAGTCCACGGATTGTGTGCCGGCATGGTCGCGCGGTCCGCAGGAATAATGATGGGGAGCACCATTGAATTATCTGAGTGAGATGCTCAAACTGCCGGTCTTGGACGTCGACGGCGAAAAGCTCGGCGTGGTTAACGATTTCGGCATTGCAACCGGCGAAGTTTTTCCGCACGTGACGTCGCTCGCGTTCCGTGGTCCCGGCAAGACGCCGTTTATGATTAGCTGGCGCAAATGGGTCGACCGTATCGACGAGACGGGCGTGTACCTCAATACGTCTGCCACCAACATTCGCTTTTCATATCTGCAGCCGACCGAGCTGTTGCTGGCGCGCGATGTTCTCAATAAGCAGATCGTCGATACGCAGGGCATGAAGGTCGTGCGCGTCAACGACATCAAGTTCTCCATGTCGGGCGAAAATCAGCTGCGCCTGCTGGGTGCCGAGGTCGGTGCCCGCGGTCTGCTGCGTGCAATCAGCCCCGCGCTCGAGCACGTCGTCGAGAGCTTTATGAAGCACCTGGGCAAGCCGCTTGGCGAGGACATTATCGCCTGGTCTTACATGGACCTGCTCGATCGATCGACTAAGAACATCCAGCTCTCGGTGTCGCACAAGACGCTTGGCGAGCTGCATCCTGCCGACATCGCTGACATCATCGAGCAGCTCGACCCGCGCCTGCGCGCGCAGGTGTTCGCGCAGCTCGATACCGCCCAAGCCGCCGAGGCCATTTCGGAGTTTGATGACGACGAGCTCATGACCGAGATGCTCGAGGGCCTGTCCGACACGGACGCATCGTCGATGCTGGCCATGATGGACCCGGACGACGCTGCCGACCTGATCGACGAGCTCGATTATGAGAAGGCCGAGAAGCTCCTGCGCCTGATGGGCGTCAAGGAGGAGAAGGCGATTCGTAACCTGCTGGGCTAT
>CABUQY010000215.1 GCA_902493915.1 uncultured Collinsella sp. | reverse complement strand
CCACGGCGATTCGCGCCGACATGGACGCCCTGCCCATCGAGGAGGCGACGGGAGCTGATTTTGCCTCGACGCATCCCGGTAAGATGCATGCGTGCGGTCACGACGGTCACATGGCCATGGCGCTCGCGGCGGCGACTTTTGTCGACCGCACGATTCGTGAGCAGCCGGGCGCCATCAAGCGCAACGTGCTCTTCGTGTTCCAGCCTGCCGAGGAAACGACCGGCGGCGCCAAGACAGTGTGCGAGAGCGGCGTATTCGAGCGCTATGGGGCAGATCGCATCTTCGGCTTCCACGTATGGCCCGATTTGCCCGCCGGTACGTTGGCGAGCTGTTCCGGTCCGCTGCTGGCGCGCTCAAGCGAGACGCACATTCATATCCATGGCACGAGCATCCATATCGCCAAGACCTACGGCGTTCCCGTAAACGAATCGCACGATGCCGCGCTGGCGGCGGCCAAGTTCTTAGTTTCCGAGCGCGAGCTCATGGATGAGCTGGGTGCCGACGAGCCCTGCATTGGTAAGTTCGGCCTGCTGCAGGCCGGCACCGTCTGCAATGCGGTGGCGGGGGAGGCCCATGTTGCGGGCAGCTTGCGCGTGTTTACGGACGATATGTTCGACCGAGCGCGCGAGGGCGTGCGCCGCGTGTTGGACGATGCCTGCGCCGCAACGGGCTGCACGTATGATCTCGACTTTGCCGAGGGCTATCCGCCGGTCGATAACGACCCCGAGCTGTTTGCCAACGTCGCGCCTGCCTTGTCCGAGCTGCAACTTGTGGACGAGCCGCTGCTAATCGCCGAGGATTTCGCGTTTTATCAGCGGCATTTGCCGGGCGTGTTCTTCTTGCTGGGCACGGGCGTGCCAGAGGGACAAGAAAACCCGAGCGATTCGGATGGCTGTCCCGCCTATGCCGCAAGCGCCCTGCATACCGATACCATGCTCTTTGACGAGGAAATCCTGCTCAAAGCCCTCGATGTCTACAAACGATTGCTTTTGCTTGCTTAAGTGGCGAAGAATACCTGTTCTTGAGAATACGAACAAATGTACGTATAATAGAGATGTAAGTCTATAGAAACGTTTGACGTTATTAACGTAAGGCGATACCATGATTGCATCGTAATGAGCGCTATCGGGTCTGTTTTGAGTGGAGACAGGGGATGGCTTGGAATGTCGAAATCGTCGATTATCACAAGTGATGAGACCGCGCCCGATTTGCTGTCGCCGGTGACTCCTGGTGAACTTCTCAAAGAGGAATTTCTTGTTCCTATGGGCATTTCTCAATATCGCCTTGCTAAGGAGACTGGGATTCCGGCACAGCGTATTGGGCAGATTATTTTGGGAAGGCGTCGTGTTACGGCTGACACCGATCTTCGCCTTTGCCGCTACTTTGGCCTAACGGATGGCTATTGGCTTCGCGCTCAGATGGCGTTTGACCTCGAGGCAGAGAAGAGGCGCATCGAGCCGGAGCTGGATAA
Source organism: uncultured Collinsella sp. (assembly GCA_902493915.1). Lineage (GTDB taxonomy): Bacteria > Actinomycetota > Coriobacteriia > Coriobacteriales > Coriobacteriaceae > Collinsella. The sequence goes on along the minus strand of CABUQY010000215.1, from coordinate 178 downwards.
GATCGTTCCCGTTCAGCGGGCCGTTGCGTTGTAGTGCTCAAAGATATTGAGGTTGGAGTGACGATGGAACGACGCCGACAGGCTGCCGTGTATAGTCCGGGTGGATGCGGGTGTGGCTTGCTGCTGATTCCGGTCATCGTCGTGAGCGTTGGCTTGATGTTTGCGCTTGCCGGGTTGG
>CABUQY010000214.1 GCA_902493915.1 uncultured Collinsella sp. | reverse complement strand
GAGGTCCTGCTGCGCCCCGATGGCTCGGCCGACCTCATCCGCCGTGCCGAGCGCCCGGGCGATTACTTTGCCACGCTCGACGTGCTGCCGAGCGGCCGAGAGCTGCTGGCCAAGTCGCGCGCCGAAAGTGCCCGCCGTCGCGCCCAAGACGAGCGCCTGGCCGTCGCCGCTCAATGGAACAAACGCATCCAGATCGCGGACGCGAAGGAGAAGAACATGGACATCCGCAATCTCGAGGGCTCAATCGTCGCCCTTGTTACGCCATTTAAAAAGGACGGCAGTGTCGACTTTGACGCGCTTGGGCGCCTTATCGATTTCCACCTGCAAAACGGCACCGACGCCATCCTCACCCTGGGCACCACCGGCGAGAGCGCCACGATGACCGATGACGAGGACAACTCCGTTGTCGCCGCCGTGGTCAAGCAAGTTGCAGGACGCGTCCCCGTCATCGCCGGTTCGGGCTCCAACTCCACGCAAACAATGCTCACCAAGTCGCTCACCTACCAGGGCTTGGGCGCCGATGGTCTGCTGCTCATTACCCCCTACTACAACAAGTCCAATGAAGAGGGTATCTATCAGCACTTTAAGACCGTCGCCGACGCCGTGGACATCCCCTGCATCCTGTACAACATCCCCGGCCGCTGCGGCTGCGGCATCAGCGAGCGCAACGTAGAGCGCCTGGCAGCACATCCCAACATCATGGGCATCAAGGAGGCCTCGGGCAACGTCGCCTATGCCGCAAAGATCGCGCACCTGCTGTCCGACGACTTCCGCATGTACTCGGGCGAGGACGCGCTCACCGTGCCGCTCATGAGCCTGGGCGCCTCGGGCACCATCAGCGTGTGGGCCGATGTTCAGCCGCAGCTCGTGCACGACATGTGCCACGCCTATTTGGACGGCGACGTGGAGCGCGCCCGCGATATCCAGATTGCCGGTCAGCCGCTCATCAATGCCCTCTTTAGCGAGGTCAACCCCATCCCCGTTAAGGAAGCGCTCGCCCAGATGGGCATGATCGAGGCAAACTACCGTATGCCGCTGTGCCCCATGGCAGACGACACGCGATCCGCACTTACCGATGCTCTGAAGGGAGCTGGTCTGCTTGATTAAGACCGTCATTATGGGAACGGGCCGCATGGGCTCGCTCATCCGCACCACCGCCGAGGGCGTTGTCGACGCCGCCGGTCAGCACGTTTTTGATATCGTCGCCCAGATTGGCTTCGATTTGAGCGAGCTCGAGAACGCACCGGCCGCCGATGTAATCATCGACTTCTCGAACGTCGTTACCTTCGATGCCGTCGTCGCCTATGTCGAGCGCACGGGTGCCGCGTTGGTCTCGGGCACCACGGGCTACACACCCGATCAGATGGACCGCCTGCGCGAGCTGGGTCAGAACGCCCGCGTCATGCACTCCGGCAATTACTCCATCGGTATCGCAGCCCTGCGTCATCTGGTAGCACAGGCCACACGCGAGCTGCCCGGCTTTGACTGCGAGATCGTCGAGACGCACCACAACCAAAAGGTCGACGCCCCGAGCGGCACGGCCAAGCTGCTACTCGACGCCATCGTCGAAGCTGAGCCCGAGGCAGGCTACCACCCCGTCTATGGCCGCGAGGGCATGTGCGGCGCGCGTGACCCCAAGGAGATCGGTATGCACTCGCTGCGCGGCGGCACCGTCGCCGG
>CABUQY010000213.1 GCA_902493915.1 uncultured Collinsella sp. | reverse complement strand
GCAGGCAACGGTGCCGCGGACATCTCGCATATGGCCGGCGCCGAGGAGTTCCAGATGATCTGGCGCCAGGGAAACATTGTGGTGCTGGACAAGGAGCCGCGCACGCTCATGCCGCTCTATCCCGTGCCCACGCCGGTGTCCAAGGGCGTTATCGTCACGGGTACCGTACACGGCAACACCGTGATCACCGCGACCGCTGCCGTGCGCGAACCGGGCGACACGCAGACTTACGCGAGCGATGTGAACGCACTGTTGACGGGCGCACGCAAGCTGGTTCCCGATCTGGACACGCGACGCGTGGTTCGCGCGTTTGCCGGCGGACGTCCGGTCATTCAGGGAACGAACGACTTCTTTATTGGGCAGTCGGCCGTGGTGCCGGGGCTGTTCCAGGCGGCGGGCATTCAGTCGCCGGGCGTGGCGAGCGCGCCGGCCATTGCCGAGCGCATGGAGCAGGTGCTGCGCGACGCCGGCGTGGCCCTGCGTGAACGTGCCGATTGGAACCCGATCCGCCACGCGCCGGATGACTTTGACCGCGCGCCGCTCGCACGCAAGGAAGAGCTCATTGAGTCCAATCCCGCGTGGGGGCAGATCGTCTGCCGCTGCGAGACGGTGCCCGAGGCCGAGATTGTGGCCGCGATTCGGCGCCGCCCGAGCGCAGTTTCGGTCGAGGGCGTCAAGCGCCGCTGCCGCGCCGGCATGGGTCGGTGCCAGAGTGGCTTTTGCCAGAGCCGCGTGGTTGCGATCCTGGCGCGCGAGCTGGGCTGCGACCCCAGCGAGGTGCTGTTAGAGGATGCCGGATCTTGGCTGGTTGAGGGACCGCTGAAGGGGGTGCGCTAGGATGGCGACGCTTGATATGCGCGACGAACGCGCAGAGGCAGGAGCTACGGAGGCGGTGCAGACGCAGGCCTTCGACGTGGTCGTTATCGGAGGCGGCCCCGCCGGTATGGCGGCCGCGCTTGCCGCGCAAAAGGCCGGCGCGCAAGTGGCCATCGTTGAACGCGAACAGCATCTGGGCGGAATCCTCCGCCAGTGCATTCACCCAGGTTTTGGCCTGTCGCACTTTAAGCAGGAACTCACCGGCCCCGAGTACGCGCAGCGCTTTATCGACCAGGTGCGCGCGACCGACATCGTGCTGTTCTTGGACAGCATGGTACTTGGAATCGATTCGGGCGAGGGCGCGGGCGCGTCGAGCGTGAACGAGGGTGCGGGAGATGCCGCAGTCCATACCGTCACGCTCATGAGCCGTGCCGGTATGCTGCAGCTCACCGGGCGTGCGGTCGTCCTTGCCATGGGATGCCGCGAGCGCACCCGCAGCGAGATCAAGATTCCCGGTAGCCGTCCCGCCGGCGTGTTTACGGCCGGCTTGGCGCAGCGATACATCAATATCGAAAACCTCAAGCCCGGCTCGCGCGCCGTCATTTTGGGTTCGGGCGATATCGGGCTGATCATGGCACGCCGCTGCACACTCGAGGGGATTTCCGTCGAGGGCGTGTACGAGCTCATGCCGTACGCCAACGGTCTGCGCCGCAACGTCAAGAACTGCCTGGACGACTTTGGAATTCCGCTGCACCTGTCCACCACCGTCACACAGGTGATCGGCCACGACCGCGTGGAGGCCGTCGAGGTGAGTAAGGTCGACGAGCGCCTGGAGCCCATTGCCGGGACGGAGCGCGTTGTTCCGT
>CABUQY010000212.1 GCA_902493915.1 uncultured Collinsella sp. | reverse complement strand
TCGGATGCCAACCGTTCGGGCGGGTCGGTCGCAAGCGTTGCCGTCGCCTGCCACGAGGCGGGCCATGCCGCCCAGCGTCAAAGCGGTTACGCCATGATGAAGGTTCGCACCGCCCTCGTGCCGGTCGTCAACTTTACCCAGAACACCTGGACCATCGTGTTGCTCTTGGGCCTGTTTATGAACATCGCGGGACTCACGACCCTCGCACTGATCTTCTTCTCGTTTAGCGTGCTGTTCCAACTGGTTACGCTGCCGGTTGAGATTGATGCCAGCCGGCGTGCCGTGGCGTATATTGAGCAGTCGGGTATGAGCTCCAAGCAGGTCAACGGTGCCAAGAAGGTGCTGACGGCCGCCGCGCTTACCTATGTGGCTGCGGCGCTCACCTCGATTATTCAGCTGCTCTATCTTATGGCTCGCTACAACAGAAACTCCAACCGATAACAAATGGGACAGGCAGGCGCCGCGGGGATTCGTGTCCCCGCGGCGCTGTACTATGTGTTGGACTTGAATTTGCGCAGGGCCGGAGCCCATGTGCACGATGACGAAAGGAGGCTACGTGGCGGGCTGGAATCTAACCGGCAATGCCGTTTCCGCCGAGTTCGACGGTTCGGACGATCAGGAGCGCAAGGAGCTCAGCGTGAGCCAGGCGGTGGAGATCGCCGCCGGCGCGCTCGATGCCATTCCGCAGCTGGGCGTTTTGGGTGAGGTCACGGGTTTTCGTGGTCCCAACGCCCGAAGCGGCCACTGCTACTTTCAGATCAAGGACGACTCGGCGGCCGTCGACTGCATCATCTGGAAGGGCGCCTATCTCAAGCGCACGTTCGATCTGCGCGACGGCATGCAGGTGAGCTTTAAGGGCAGCTTCAATCTCTATAGGGCTACGGGCCGCATGAGCTTTGTCGCTCGCTCGTTTTCGCTGGCGGGGGAGGGTCTGCTGCGTCAACAAGTGGCGCAACTGGCCGAAAAGCTACGCCGTGAGGGCCTGATGGACGAAGCGCGTAAGCGCCGCATCCCGGTGTTTTGCTCCCGCGTGGCGGTCGTTACCTCGCTTTCGGGTGCCGTAATCGACGACGTCAAGCGCACATTGCGTCGTCGCAACCCGCTCGTCGAGCTCGTCTGCGTGGGCGCTAAGGTTCAAGGCGAGGGTGCGCCGGCCGAGCTTATTGAGGGCCTGCGCCGTGCCGCCGCCATCACGCCAGCGCCCGACTGCATCTTGCTGGTGCGCGGCGGCGGCTCCTTCGAGGACCTCATGACCTTCAACGACGAGGAGCTTGCCCGTGCGGTGGCGGCTTGTCCTGTGCCCGTGGTGACCGGCATTGGCCATGAGCCCGATACCTCGATTTGCGACATGGTGAGCGACCGCCGCGCCTCCACGCCCACGGCGGCGGCAGAATCGGTGGCGCCGGCTATGACGGAGTTGGCCGATGTACTCGAGGCGCGCCATCAGCGCCTGGGTGCCGCGATGGCATCGATGATTGGGTCGGCCCAGGTCGACCTGGAGATGCTCGATCAGCGTGGTCGCCGTGCCTGGGATACCTATTCGGCTCGCTTGGGCGATGCACTCGATGCGGCTGCGTGCCGCCCGTGCCTCAACGACCCCACATTTATGGTTGAGCGTCGCGAATCGGAGCTTGCGCTGACTGCTGATCGCCTGTCGGGCGCCATAGTACGCTCGGTCGGGACATTCC
>CABUQY010000211.1 GCA_902493915.1 uncultured Collinsella sp. | reverse complement strand
TCGAGCTTAGCCAGTTCGGCGGCATTTTCCTGCTCGGCCTTTGCCTGCGCCTCGCTGCGGAGCTGCTGAGCCTGCGTCAGTGCGTCCTCGGCATTCTTTTGCTCGCCCTCGAGCTGAGACTTGGCCTGTTCGAGCTCGTTTTTGTTCTGCTCGAGCTCGGTCTGCATCTTGTTAAGCTCTTCGATCTCGTCGACGCTCGAGCTCGTAATCTGGTTGGTGTATTTGCAGGTGGTGATAAAGTCACCCAAGCTCTGCGTGTTCACCAGGAAGCTCACGATGGGGCTGGTGCCCTTCTGGTACTTATACAGATCGCGCATGGCGGAGCTTGCCTTGGCCTGCTGCTCGGGTAGCTCGGCCTCAATCTTATCGATGTTCGCCTCATTGGAGTCGATCTGCTTTTGCAGGTCCTCGAGCTTGGTGCGGGCGTCGTTGTAGGCGCTCGTGGCGTCCTCGATCTTTTTCTGGGCGGCGGAAAGCTGATCCTGCGTTGCCTGCGAGGCGGCATACGCCGCAACGGGGGAGAGCATCGGCGAGGCCGTCAACGCAACGGCGAGCGCGGCGCTCGTGATGATACGAGCCGGCTTCGACGCGATGAACGCTGCGGTGCGATGGTTCGAATGCTGCATCCAGTCCCTCTGCAATCAATCGTAGGTTATTGGTCGAGGTGTATTCTACTACTGCTTTCGACCTCAACTTGAACCTTAAAGGTTCTAAAGGGTCAAGTTGAACTTGAGGCTTTGGCCTTGACCTGCGGGAATGGTGAATTGTTGAGAAACCATAGAGTTCAACTTTAACGTTACGGCACCCTGTTGCAACGGGATTCTTGGCTGTAAAAGCTACCTCAACGTGGGGTTTTGCAACTACAGGGTTCCTTCGCGGCGAGCCCGCTCCACCTCTTTGAGTGCCTCGGTGGGAGTGAAGGAACAGGTGCCGTCGCCGAGCCTGACCACCTGGACGTCGTCACCGACATGGACTTCTCCGCCCTGCAGCACGACGCCAAAAATGCCCTCGTGGGGGAAGATGCAGTCGCCGGCGAGATAGTAGATGGCACAGCGGGTGTGGCAGACTTTGCCGATCTGGCTGATTTCGACGAGCACTTCGCTGCCAATCTTGAGCTGCGTGCCCAAGGGGAGTGAGAGCAGGTTGATACCCTGGGTTGTGAAGTTCTCGCCAAAGTCGCCCTCGTGCACATCGAGCCCGCGCGCCTGCGCCGTCTGGATAGACTCTGCAGCTAAAAAGGAAACCTGGCGGTGCCAATGCCCGGCGTGCGCATCGGAGACGAGGCCAAATTGCTCTATAACGGTGTCGTGCCCGTCGGCGACGGGTGACTTACGCGTGCCTTTGTACTTCGACGTGTTGATTGAGACGATACGGGCAGGCCCGTTGTAAGCATCGTTTGCGGTGCGTAGGGGAGCTGCCGTTTGTGTGCGTTCCGCCAGCTCGCGCTTCGCGGCATTGAGGATGGGATTATCGGTCGGATGGTCTTGGGGCACGTGTGCGCCTTTCGTTCGAGGATGTCAATATGCTGAATCCTACAACAATGGTAGGTTCATTGCCCATTGTCATACAACGGTGAGCGCCGTCCTCGTGCTGGACGATTACGTCGATTGCCATAGATACGGTGGAGCTTTGGGCGCCGGCGGCTTGGCACGCTAAAATAAATCAGTTGCGCAAAGACCGCCCGTTGTGTGGGCAGTTCATGATAGGA
>CABUQY010000210.1 GCA_902493915.1 uncultured Collinsella sp. | reverse complement strand
TGCGGCGAATCGGACGCGAGCCAGAAGCAGCCTGCTTGCCGCCACGAGGCGCACGCTTGCGATTGTCGGCCATAAAGTGACCTCCTAAATACAACTATCAAACGAAACAAAATAAACGACCGCCCATGAATATTAATTCGGGCGGTCGGTACGGGTTTTCCAAGTGCCCGAGATTGCCGTGAAAGAGGAGCGACGCGTACTTGAGTACGCGAGCGACGGTTTGAACGGCAAGGTCGGGTGCTTGGGAAACCCGCGGGGATTAGAGAGATTTGATACGAGTGCCGGCGGCGGTATCTTCAATCGTCAGCCCGAGGTCCTTGAGCTGGTCGCGGATGGCGTCGGCCAGATCCCAGTTCTTGGCGGCACGGGCCTCGGCGCGGGCCTCGAGAATCTTGGAAGCTGCCTCGTCCACGTCGTCGCCCGTGTAGGCGACCAGGCCGGCGGCAACGCCCAGCAGGCCCAGCGGCAGCTCGACCTTGGGCTCGGGAAGCTCGACGCCAAGCGTATCGAGCAGCTCGGCCAGTGTGTCGGCGGCGGCAAGCGCGGCGGCCTTGTCGGCAGCGTCGCCCGCCTGCTCCAGGTACTGGTTGCACTCGGTCACAAAGCCAAAGACGGCACCCATGGCACCAGCGGTGTTAAAGTCGTCGTCCATGCACTCCTTAAAGGTGGCACGGGTCTCGGCGGCCTTGGCGGCAAACGCCTCGGATGCTGCCGCATCGGCGTCGGCCGTCGCATGGTTCGCGGCCCAGCGCAGGTTCTCGACCGTACCGGCGATACGCGTGAGCGAGTTCTCGGCACCCTCCAGGCGCTCCCAAGAAAAGTCGAGCGGCGAGCGATAGCTCGTCTGCAGCATCAGCAGGCGCAGGGCGGCAGCGGAGTGCTGCTCCAGGACCTCGGCCAGCGTAAAGAAGTTGCCGAGCGACTTGGACATCTTCTCGCCGTCAACCAGCAGCATGCCCGTGTGCATCCAGGTGTTGGAGAAGCCCTGGTGCCAGGCGCAGGTGGCCTGGGCGCACTCGTTCTCATGATGCGGGAAGGCAAGGTCGGAGCCGCCGCCGTGGATGTCAATCGGAGTGCCCAGGTAGCGGTGGACCATGGCGGCGCACTCGGTGTGCCAACCGGGACGGCCCTCGCCCCAGGGGCTCGGCCAGCTGGGCTCGCCGGGCTTGGCGGCCTTCCACAGGGCAAAGTCGAGCGGGTCGTTCTTGTCCTCGTTCTCCTCGATGCGCGCGCCGACCATAAGGTCGTCGATGTTGCGGCCCGAGACCTGGCCATAGTTGGGATCGCTGCGCACGGCAAAGTACACATCGCCGTTATCGGCTGCGTAAGCGTGGCCCTGCTCGATAAGCGTCTTGATCATGGCGATCATGGGGCCGATCTCCTTGGTGGCGCGGGGGCGCACATCGGGATCGAGCACGTTGGCAGCGCGCATGACGCCGATGAACCTGTCGGAGAACTCCGTCGCGACCTCGGCGGCAGTGCGGCCCTGCTCGTTGGCGCGCTTGATGATCTTGTCATCGACATCGGTGAGGTTCTGGGCGAACGTAACCTCGTAGCCGCTCGCGATGAGCCAGCGACGAATCACGTCAAAGCTGATGAACGTGCGGGCGTTGCCGATGTGGATGTTGTCGTAGACCGTGGGGCCACACACGTACATGCGGACCTTGCCGGACTCGATGGGCTGAAACTCTTCCTTTTTATGGGTAGCGCTGTTGTAGATACGCATTCGTTACTCCTTAACGGTTTTCTGTAGCAG
>CABUQY010000209.1 GCA_902493915.1 uncultured Collinsella sp. | reverse complement strand
CCTGGTGACCGCCGAGCAGGCGCGCGAGTCGCTCGACTTGGACGCTGTGCTCTTTATGCCGGCGGGCTCTCCTGCCTTTAAGCTTGACAAGCCGGTGACGCCTGCCGAGGACCGTTATGCCATGACGGTCCTCGCCACCGCCGCGAACCCGGCCTTTTTGGCGAGCCGGTTCGAGATCGACCGTCCGGGCGTAACCTATACGGCCGATACGCTTCATGCCCTTCGCGACTTTTACCCGCCGCAGGTAAAGCTCTACTTTATTACGGGCGCCGACGCGATTATCGATATTGTGACCTGGCATGATGCCGAACGAATCGCTGAGCTTGCTACCTTTATTGCGGCGACACGACCGGGCTTTGATATCGATACGGCGCGTGCCCGAATCAAAGAGTCGGGGCTGCCGTTCGACGTGCGCTATATTCAGATTCCGGCGCTGGCGATCAGCTCGACGAACATTCGTAAGCGAGTTGCCCGCGGTATGAGCGTGCGCTATCTTACGAGCGAGTCCGTGCTCGGCTACATTCGCAAACGCAGGCTATATGCCGATTTGGGCCAAGAAGATTTTGAGTGATGGGGGTCTACGTTGTCGGTAGAGGATCAGTTTGAGGGCGATGAACGCGCGCTGCTCAAGCGCATTCAAGAGCTGCTCGATGTTCGCATGAAGGATAAGCGCAAGCGCTATGTGCATTCGCTGGGTGTTGCCGAGACCGCACTTCATCTGGCCGAGGTCTACGGCGTTGACCGCTTTGATGCCGCTGCTGCCGGTCTGATCCATGACTGGGACAAAGTGCTCTCCGACGACGAGCTGGTTACGCGCGCTCTGCATTACGGCATTAAGATTGCCGGCTCTCCGTCTGCCGCGACGCCGCTTTTGCATGGCCCGGTTGCCGCCTATGAGCTTCCGCAGCTTTTTCCCGAGCTGTCGCCGGCGGTCTTTCAGGCTGTCGACCGTCACACCGTGGGCGCTTGCGACATGACGCCGCTCGATATGGTGGTCTTTGTGGCCGATGCTATCGAACCCAACCGCCACGGCGATTATGCCCATGCGCTGCGCAAGATGGTGGGGAAGTCCTCGCTCGACGAGTTGTTCTTCTCCTGTTTTGCGCAGGGTCTGGTCTATGTGATCCAGTCCGGGCGTTATCTTTATCCCACGGCTATTATGATTTACAACCATTACGCCCAGCTGCGCTAGCTTGGGCTGTCTAGAAAGAGGTATTCCATGGCCGATGAGACCATGACCGACGATCAGATTCTTGAAGGTGTGGAGCACAAGAGTTTTGTTGCCACGTCCGACCGCACCGCTGCCTCGCTGTCCGCGAGCGGTGTTGCCGCCGAGGATGTCGCCCGCGCCGCCGCGCAGGCCGCCTACGACAAGAAGGGCGAGGACGTTCAGGTGCTCGACCTGACCGAGCTTTCCGACGTATGCGACTACTTTGTGCTTGCCACCGGTACCAACAACCGCCAGGTCGATTCTATCGTCGACGAGATCGAGGAGAAGGTCGCCGAGGCTTGCGGCGAGCATCCGTTCTCCATCGAGGGCCGCGAGCAGAAGACCTGGATGCTCATGGACTACGGTTCGGTTGTCGTCCACGTCTTCACTCCTGAAGCCCGCGACTTCTACCGCCTAGAAAAGCTCTGGGGCGACGCCCCCCAGCTCCCCCTCAACCTCCTCTAGTAGCTCATTTGAGACGAGGTTAGCTACCCTCACGCATATCGCCGGGCAGGTGCGGTTTTCCGCACCTGCCCGGCTTTCTTTTTG
>CABUQY010000208.1 GCA_902493915.1 uncultured Collinsella sp. | reverse complement strand
GGCGAGGGGTCGCCCAGAGCATTGAAGTACGAGACGTTTTGGGCAATCTGCCACCAGTTGTTGAAGAACAGCAGCGACGGCAGGATGTCGGGGCGCATCTTGGTGAGCATCACGTGGTTGAAGATGGTGCACAGCGCGCAGGTCACGAACACTACCGTTACCACGGCAGGGACCAGGCGACGGATGCGGCGAATCCAGAAGCTCTTAAGGTCGATGCGGCCGGTCTTAGCGACTTCGTTGAGCAGCAAACGCGTGATCAGATAGCCCGAAAGCACAAAGAAGATCGTGACGCCGAGCAGGCCGCCCTGAGCCCACGTGAGGTTGAGGTGATAGAGCACCACCGCGACGACGGCGAGCGTACGCAGACCGTCGAGTGCAGGGATGTAGCGGGACTTGGGGCGAGCAGGCGTCTGCTCCGCGGCGGGAGTGTTGGCGCGGCCCGCGTTGTTGGCAGAAGCGCGATGGGGGCTCGCGGTGCGTCGCGGTTCGTTGGCACGCCGTTCGCCCTTCACGCGTTCGTGCGGCGCCGGCTCGTTGCCCGTGCGGCGTCGACCGCGCGAGCCCGATTGCGAGAGTTGTTCCATAAAACATCATCCAATGACGAGAATAATCAGCACGCCTTCATTGTAGCTGCCTGCTCCTGTGAATGCTTGCTGCTGGCGCAAGCTCAAGCACGCGTCCACATCAAAGTGAACTAAAGTTATAGGGGGTGCGAGAGCGCACGATCGACGGCCGGCGGTGGGCACAAAGCCTAAAGACGAGGAGGTTTCCATGGCGGATCACAGCATCGTTGCGGTGTTCGGCAGCATGAACATGGACCTTTCGGTGGCGTGCGAGCGCATGCCGCGCGCGGGCGAGACCGTCGGCGGCAGCGGTTTTATCACCAACGCCGGTGGCAAGGGCGCTAACCAGGCCGTCGCCGCCGCGCGCATGGGTGCGCGCACGTGCATGATCGGCGCGGTTGGGCGCGATACGTTTGGCGATGCGCTGGTGGCGGGACTTCAGGATGCCGGCGTGGGCGTTGAGTTTGTGGCGCGTCGCGATGACGTGGAGACCGGTACCGCGACCATCATTCGCTGCGAGAGCGATAACCGCATCGTGCTGTCACCGGGCGCTAACCATGCGCTTGCGGGTGAGGATGTGGCCTGCGCGCTGAGGCGTCTGGTGGCCCATGAGCTCGACGGCGACGCCAGCGAGATTGCCCAGGCTGCCGGAAGCGTCTTTATCGCCCAGGGTGAATGTGACCTTGCAGCGACGGCCGATGCGCTTGTTTGCGCTCACGAGCTGGGGTTCTATGCGGTCTTTAATCCGGCGCCTGCTTGTGAGTTGCCTGCGGAGGTCTGGCCTGCGGTCGACCTGGTCTGTCCCAACGAGACTGAGTGCCAGGCGCTGACGGGCATCTTGCCCGGGGATGATGCGAGCTGCGTCGCGGCGCTCAATGCCTTGCTCGCCAAGGGTGCCGGAGCTGCGGTCATTACGTTGGGTGGCGCCGGCTCGGTTACGCTCAGCGATGACGGCGAGCTGCTGCGCATGCCGGCGCTTTCGAGCGCGGTAGTCGATACGACCGCCGCGGGCGATACGTTTGTCGGCGCGTTGGCGGCGGCTCGCCTAGAGGGCCTGCCGCTCTTTGAGTGCATGGCGGCGGGTGCACGCGCCTCGGCAGTGACGGTGTCGCGCCTGGGCGCTCAGCAATCGATTCCCACGCGCGCCGAAGTTGAACATTGGTTTTGTTAAACGATAAAGACGGAGAAGCGGAGTAGAACAATGGC
>CABUQY010000207.1 GCA_902493915.1 uncultured Collinsella sp. | reverse complement strand
CGATGCGCTGCTGAGCCGCAAGGTCGCAACCATTCGCACCGATGCGCCCGTCGAGCTCGACTTTGACGAAACGTCCTTCCCGGCGTTTTCTGCCGACGAAGTGTCCGCGGCGCTGGGCACACTTGGTATCACCGCCATGCAGAACCGTTTCTTGGCGCTGATCGGCGGCGAGGGCGGGGCTGCTGCTGCCTCCAGTGTGTTTGAGATACCTGCTATGGTTCGCGCAGCCGCCGGCGATGCCGACGCGCTTGGTGCCGTTGCGGCTGAGGTCTCCCGCGCGATTGATGCCGGCGAGTGGGTCGCCGCCGTGGTGGATGACGACAAGGAAGAGGGCGCGCTCTTTGGACTGACGCGCACGCTGTGGTTGGCGACGTCCAAGGGCCTGTTCGCGCTCGAGGAGGGCGACGGCGCCTCCACTGCCGTAGTCGATGGCTTCAACTTCGCTCACGGTGTGATCGCCGGCGTGCTTGCGCGCCTGTTTATGGAGGGCCGCGTGGCGAGCCCGGATACGAAGGCGCTGCTGCACGAGCTTTCGCCCATCGATTCTTCTGAGCCCGAGCTCATGGATCCGCTAGCAGTCGATTCCACGTGCATCTTCGACACCGTGGTCGCCGCTTACCTGTTGGATTCCGACCGCTCCGAGTTTGACGAGGCATATCTGGCCGATACGTATCTGCAGATGGCGCTGCCTGCGGCGCGCGGCGCAGAGGGTGCTTGTGAGGACGCTCCGGCGCCTGCCGCCCGTACTGCGGCTCTGACGCTGGCGCTCGTGGCGCCGTTGCGCGAGTGCATGGCCCGTGAGAATGCCGCCAACGTGTTCGATGGCATCGAGATGCCGCTCGTTCCGGTACTTGCCAAGATGGAGCGCGCGGGCATGCTCGTGGACCCCGACCGTCTGCACAGTCTGTCCGAGGGTCTGGCGACCCAGATTACCGAGGTTGAGCGCAGTATTCGCGACCTGGCGGGTGACGAGACCTTTAATATTGGCAGTCCTATGCAGCTGTCGCATGTGCTCTTTGATGTGATGGGGCTTCCGACCAAGGGCCTCAAGAAGACCAAGCGCGGCTATTATTCGACCAACGCCAAGGTGCTGAGCGACCTTGCGCGTGACCACGAAATCGTGCGTCTGATCTTGGACTGGCGTGAGAAGTCTAAGATCAAGTCCACCTATCTGGACACGCTGGGCCCGCTACGCCGAGGCGACGGCCGCGTACACACTACGTACAACCAGACCATCACGGCAACGGGGCGTCTGTCCTCGAGCGACCCGAACCTGCAGAACATCCCGACGCGCTCTGAGCTGGGCCGTACCGTCAAGACGGCGTTTTCGGCAGGCGAGGGAAGCGTCTTTTTGGCGGTGGACTACTCGCAGATCGAGCTGCGTCTGCTGGCGCATCTCTCAGGTGACGAGCACTTGGTGCGCGCCTTTAACGAGGGCGAGGACTTCCATGCCGAGACGGCGGCGCGCGTGTTCGGTGTGCCGGTGTCCGAGGTAACGCCCGACCTGCGCAGTCGCGCCAAGGCCGTGAACTTTGGCATCGTGTACGGTCAGCAGGCCTACGGTCTGTCGCAGTCGCTGCATATCTCGATGGCCGAGGCGCGCGACATGATCGACCGCTACTACGAGGCCTACCCGGGCGTGCGTACGTTCCTCGACAACGTGGTGGCGCGCGCCAAGCAGACGGGCTACGCCGAGACCATGTACGGCCGCCGTCGTCATATTCCGGAGCTCAAGGCAAAAAATCCGCAACTCCGCGGCTTCGGCGAGCGCACGGCCATG
>CABUQY010000206.1 GCA_902493915.1 uncultured Collinsella sp. | reverse complement strand
TCGTTGAGGAGCGTGGTGAACCTTAATGCGACGCCGATCATGACCACCGTCTCAAGTGCCCCGATGCTTCCGCTTGCACCCAAGTAGCTCACCGCAATGATCATGCTCACAACGAGCATCTGCACGCTTGTTCCGGAAAGAATTTCGCCGAGGGCACTCCACCACAGGCCGCGGATCGACCGCTTTCTACCTTCTACGAAACTGCTCTCGAGCTCCTCATAGTCGGCGCCCGCACGGCAGGCGCGCAGGGCTCCCTGGCATCGTGCGAACTCGACTATCCTCGCAGCGATGACCTGCTCGGCAGAATCCTCCAACCCGTTCCCTTTTCCGACGCATGCCTGCGAAACGCGCAGAAGAAGGAAAAGGATTGGGATGGAAAGCGTCAGCATGATTCCAATTTGCCAGCTCCAAAGCCACACGGCAGCACAGAACACGATTGCGGCGGCAGCGTTTTTTATAAGCTGGCCAACATAAAGAGCAGCGGCCTGTCCGGTCGAGATCATTTCCTGCGTAACCATGCGCGAAAGCCTTCCGGCACTATCCGCCTTAAACCAGCCAAGCGGCAAACGCGACACCTTGTTCCCGATGACCACCTGCATATTGCGCATGAAGCCTAACCCCGCTGCATAGCTGAGCTTGGTACCGAAGAACGAGGCTGTCGAGCCGACGACTGTCACCGCCGCAAGCGCGACTGCCCAGCCCCAAAACGTCAAGCCCCATTGGGGGTCGCCGGACTGGAGAGCCATGGTCGCCGGCATCATGATGGCGAGACCGATGCCGCACATCACGCCGGAAAGGGCGTAGAGCGAAGTTCCCAGACGGTGCTGGCGCTTATCGCTCTCGTCCATATAACGACGAAGTCTCGGTAAGAAGCGTTTGGAATTACTCATCTGCATCGCCCTCTTCTTCACTGCCGCAGAGGCCTCCTTGCTTGAGAAGCGCCTGATAATGCTCGTTGTCTTGAATCTCCGCATGCGTTCCAAGGGCGACGATCTTACCTTCTTCCAACACGGCTATTTGATCGGCACCTAGAACAGCGTTGAGCCGGTGGGCGATGGCCAGAACGGTTCGGCCCTCGACCAAGGCGCTTAGTGCTTTCTGGATCTCGAGCTCCGAATCTGGGTCGGCAAAAGCGGTGGCCTCATCCATGATGAGGATCGGCGTATCGGCTAAAAGGGCACGCGCTATACTCACGCGCTGACTCTCACCGCCGGAGAGCGAGCAGTCGGTTCCCAAAACGCTGTCGTATCCCTTGGGCAGCGACATGATGAAATCGTCGATCTGCGCCGTACGGGCAGCCTCCCGAATCTCCTCCAGGGAAGCCTCCGGCTTAGCTAAAGAAATGTTTCTTCCGATGGAGGCGTTGATTAGCATCGGGTCCTGGAGCACGAACGAAACCATGTTATAGAGGTCGTGGGAGGAGATGTCCCTCAGATCGACACCGCCGAGACGGATGGAGCCGCTTTCCGGGTCGTCGAAGCGTGCGATGAGCGTGGCTAGAGTCGATTTTCCCGAGCCTGACGGGCCGATGAGCGCCGTCGTGGTACCGGGATTAAGGACAAGACTGACACCGCGCAAGGCCTGGGTATCGCCGTAGGAGTACGATACGTCGTTCACCTCAACGACGACCCCGTCGGGCTTCTTTGGGGTTTCCGACTCGGGAATCGACGGCGTGTCCAGAATCTCGCACAGCCTGACTGCGGCAGCGCCGGCCATCTGGTACGACCACGTGCTGTTGGCGACAGCGCTGATGGCGGTCGGCAGCACGATGGCTATCAGCGCGCACGCG
>CABUQY010000205.1 GCA_902493915.1 uncultured Collinsella sp. | reverse complement strand
TAACAAATAGCGCCTACACGACAGCGGCGCCCGCCGGCAACATCGCCGACGGGCGCCGTTTTCTGATGCAAGGGTAGCTAATTTGCACCAAAACAAGGAGTTTTCCAAACTGCCGGCAGAGAAGGAACGCCCCCAGGTTCCGACCTAAACCCCCACATTATTCGATGGAAAAACGTGGTTGCCTCCCACATTATTCGATGGAAAAACGTGGTTTACTCACACATTTTTCGATGGAAAGACCAAGACGGTCTTATACTAACCATGATCGTTAGGGGGCAGTATGCAGCGACAGCTAATGGACGAACTCATCGCTTGGAAATCTAGGGCAAACCGCAAGCCCCTCCTGCTTAAGGGGGCCCGCCAGACGGGAAAAACCTGGCTTCTCAACGAATTCGCAGGCCAGCAGTATCAAAACGTCATCCGTTTTGACTTTATGCTCGAACCGGGCGCACGCTCGCTGTTCGACGGAAGCCTTGACCCCAAACGCATCATCTCCCAGATAGAGCTCCTGCGCGGCCAGACCATAACGCCGACAGATACACTCATCATCTTCGATGAAATCCAAGAGGCACCGCGTGGCATCACCTCGCTCAAATACTTCAACGAGCTGGCGCCGGAATACCATATCGTGGCAGCCGGCTCCTATATGGGGCTCGCGCTCCGACGCGAAAACGAGTCGTTCCCCGTCGGCAAGATTGACCAGCTTACCATGCGCCCCATGGGGTTTGTCGAGTTCGTTCGTGCCGTCGATGGCGATCCGCTCGCAGATGCCATCCTTGCCGCAGACATGGACCTGCTGGCGAATGTTTCCGAAAAGCTCGAGCGCCTGCTCAAGGAATACCTCGTTGTCGGTGGCATGCCAGAAGTTGTCTCCGCTTTCGCCGCCTCCCACGATTTCATCGAGGCCCGCAGGCTTCAGCAGCAAATCATCGAAGCTTATGAATCCGATTTTGGCAAGCATGCGCCAGCCCGCATCGTCGAGCGCATGAGGCTGGTTTGGAAATCCCTTCCCGCCCAGCTCGCAAAGGAAAACAAGAAGTTCGTCTACGGCGCGCTTCGTCCCGGGGCGCGCGCACGCGATTTTGAGGAAAGCCTCCAGTGGCTCATGGACTATGGAATCGTTCATAAGGTACCACGTGTTTCCGCCCTAAGAGCACCGCTCACAAGCTACGAGGATCTCTCGGGCTTCAAGCTGTTCTGCATCGACACCGGCATCCTCGGAGCACTCTCCGGCCTCACGCCAGCCATTGTTCTGAACGGGCCCGCTGTTTTTACGGAGTTCAAAGGCTCGCTGACCGAGCAATACGTCGCACAGGAGCTTTTGCTCCAAGGCAAAACTCCCGCGTATTGGTCATCCTCATCCGGCAATGCAGAGACTGACTTTGCCATCGACCATGCGGGGACCGTGCTTCCGCTCGAGGTCAAGGCGGCAGAGAACCTCAAAGCAAAGAGCCTGAGGATTGCCTGCGAGAAGTTCAAGCTCGAGCGCTGCGTGAGAACATCGTTAGCGGCATATAGAGACGAGGGCACGCTCGTCAACATTCCGCTCTGGGAGATTGGGCAAATCGACAAGCTGGCATAGGCGCTGTGGAGGGGGTGTCCCGTAAGGAGTGTCCCAAACTGCCGGCAAAAAAGGAACGTCTCTATCTGCCGCATTCCCGAAGCAAGACAACGCCGATGTTTTGGCAACGGCAGCGAGCGGGCCGCATTTGAGACAAGGTGACGTGAAACGAAAGGGCGCTGACCTTCTGGTCGCGCCCTTGAAGTTGAACGTCAGATTGTCCAAATGCGGCCCGCGCAGCGTCGAGCCG
>CABUQY010000204.1 GCA_902493915.1 uncultured Collinsella sp. | reverse complement strand
GCCCCCTGTTCGGCCACGCTTGTACGCCCGAGCATCCCGTCGGCCCCTGCATGGTGAGCTCCGAGGGCAGCTGCGCAGCATATTTCCGCTACCGAGGCTAATAGGTTCCGCCGTTCTAACGAACGGCGGACCAGTCGACGCTGCGCCTCACCCATATAATTCCACCCGCGATTGGAGTTTTCGATATGTCCCATAGCGTTACCGATAGCACCGTCCTGCTGGGCCACGGCTCCGGCGGACAGATGATGAAGCGCATCATCGATGAGGTCTTTTTGGATGCCTTTGGGTCGCCCGAGCTGCTCGAAGGCAACGACGCCGGCGTCGCCGCGCTGCCCGCGAGCGGGCGCATCGCCATGTCGACCGACAGCTTTGTAGTCTCGCCGCAGTTCTTCCCCGGTGGCAACATCGGCCGTCTCGCCGTGTGCGGAACCGTCAACGACGTCGCGACCTCGGGCGCCAACGTGCGCTACCTATCGTGCGGCTTTATCCTCGAAGAGGGCTATCCCATGGATAGGCTCCGCCAGATTGTGCAGACGATGGCCGAAACGGCGCATGAGGCGGGCGTGTCCATAATCACGGGCGACACCAAGGTGGTCGAGCGCGGCGGGGCCGACGGCGTCTACATCAATACCGCCGGCGTGGGCGAGGTTCCCACGGGCGTGGCGCTCAGCGGCGCCAACTGCCGCCCCGGCGATGTCATCCTGGTCTCGGGTACGCTGGGCGACCACGGCATCGCCATCATGAGCCAACGCGAGGGCCTGGCGTTTTCGAGCACGATCGAAAGCGATGCCGCGCCGCTCAACCACCTGATTGCCGACGTTCTGGCCGCAGCGCCCGGCACGCGTTGCTTTCGCGACCCCACGCGCGGTGGCCTAGCGTCCACACTCAACGAGTTTGCCCAGGCCAGCAATGTCGCCATGGAGGTCGACGAGGATGCCGTGCCCGTGCGTCCCGACGTGCAGGCCGCCTGCGAGATGCTCGGCTACGATGTGTTGCAGGTGGCAAACGAGGGCAAGATGGTCGCCGTCGTACCGGCCGAGCAAGCCGATGCCGCACTGAGCGCCATGCGCGCCGCCCACTACGGCGAGAACGCCGCCATCATCGGTCGCGTGCTGCCACTTGCCGAGGGCGCCCGCCCCGCCGTGCGCGTGCGCACCGGCTGGGGCTCGACCGGCATCCTCGACATGCTCGTGGGAGAACAGCTGCCGAGGATTTGCTAGGGCGAAACCACACGGTCGGCGCGATGCGGCCTGATACCCCTGGAGATGTTCAGATTCCAAGCACGCCCAACGCGGAAGCCCAGTATTATGGGGTGCGTTTTAAACCCAATGACGGGAGTTTTTATGGCAGCAGCTTTTTCCCATGTGATCTTTGACCTGGACGGCACCATCCTCAACACACTCGAGGACCTGGCGGCCGCCGGCAACCATACCTGCGAGATGCACGGCTGGCCCACGTTTGCCGTAGACGAGTACCGCTACAAGGTGGGAAACGGCATGCTCAAGCTGGTCGAGCGCTTTATGCCCGCCGAGTACGCGGGCGACGGCCGCATGTTTGAGCAGACGCTTGCTGAGTTTAGAGCTTATTACGGCGAGCACAAGGAGGACCACACCTCACCCTACGCCGGCACGATTGAGATGCTCGACCGTCTGCGCGCAGCGGGCGTTCAGCTTGCCGTGCTCACCAACAAGGATCATATTTCGGCAGCCCCGCTTATCGAGAAATACTTTGGCTCTGAGCGCTTTGCGCTGGTGCAGGGCCGTGTCGATGCGTTTCCGCCCAAGCCCGAAGCACCCGTCACGCTGCATGTGATGGAGG
>CABUQY010000203.1 GCA_902493915.1 uncultured Collinsella sp. | reverse complement strand
CTTTGTGCTGGATACCTCCATTCGCCTGATGCACCCGCTCATGCCGTTTGTCACCGAGGAGATTTGGGACAACATGCCGGCCAGCGTGCTCGACCTGGATGCCGAGGGCAACGTCGACCGCGCCGAGGCGCTCATGATTGCCAAGTGGCCCGAGCCCGCCGATTACGCCAAGTATGTCGACGAGGACGCCGAGCGCGCGTTTGAGCTGTGCCGCGCCGTCGTTTCCGCCGCCCGCGCCACGCGTTCGCGTTATCGCTTGAGCCCCAAGGCCGAGCTCGACGTGGTCGTGCGCGCCGGTGTCGAGGACATCGAGAAGCTCGAGAGCCTGCGTTCGACCATTGAGCCGCTGGCCAACACCGCTTCGCTGGTCATGGGTACCGACGTTGAGAAGCCGGCCGCGAGCATCGCCGTGGTCGACAGCGGCGTCGAGGTCTTTGTGGTGCTCGAGGGCAAGGTCGATCTTTCGGCCGAGAAGGCGCGTCTTGAGAAGGAGATCGCCGCGGCGCAGAAGGAGCTCGCCGGCTGCGAGAAGACGCTCGCCAACGAGGGCTTTGTGGCCAAGGCCGCGCCTGCGGTGGTCCAGAAGAAGAGGGACCGTGCAGCTGAGCTCAAGGAGATCCTGGCGGCGCTGACTGCTCAGGTTGCTGACTTCTCGTAAATTGCGCTGAGGGGCGCGTCCCGACGCTTTGCTCGCTACTGCGGACAGTCCTGCGCAAGACGGACAGCACATTAAGTGCTGTCCTTTGCGTGCGGAACTTGTATCGAGCAAAGCGTCGGGCCGCTCCTAGTTCGTTTACGTGGTTGTTTGCAACTGGCGTGTTAGGGCCACTTGGTTGTGGCCTTGATTCTGCTGCAAAGCGGTGTTTGGCTGACATTTTGAATGGGAGGGGCTCGTTGTTGATTCGGGCCTCTTTTTATGTTGAGGGGACTTTGGGTTATGGCTAAGCGTTCTGGGTCGTATTCTGTGCCGTTCTCGTTTGAGTTGCTTTCGTTTGATGAGGCTGTGGGGCTTGCTGCTGATACGGGGCGGATTTCTGGGGATGCTGGTCCTCTGCTTGAGACGGTTGTCGATATGCTCGATGAGCTGGGGCGTCCGGACGAGTATTTCGATTGCATCCAGGTTGCCGGTACCAATGGCAAGACTTCGACTACGCGTTTTTCGGCTGCCATTCTTCGTGGTGAGGGGCTCAAAACCGCGCTGTATACGTCGCCACAGCTGGTGCGCTATCCCGAGCGCATGGAGGTTGATGGGTGCGTCGTGAGCGACGAGGCCTTTGCCCATGGCGTTTCGGCAGCTGTCGAGGCGGGGCATCGCGTGAATGCGCGCCGTGTGGCGGCAGGGGAGCGCGCCTATACCATCACACCGTTTGACCTGCTGACGGCTGCTGCACTTGTAGTGTTTGCCGAGGCTTGCGTGGACGTAGCCGTGCTTGAGGTTGGCATGGGCGGGCGTTGGGACGCCACGAGTGCGACCGATCCCGTCGCCGTTGCCATTACGGGCATTGGGCTCGATCATACACGTATTTTGGGCAACACGCTCGAGGCCATTGCGGGGGAGAAGGCTGCGGTTATTAAGCCTGGGCGCTTTGTTGTTTTGGGCGAGGGTACGCATGAGGCGAGCGTTCAGCGCGTGATGGATGCCCGTTGCCGTGAGTGCGGTGTGGTGCCGCTCGTGGTGAACCATGCCACAACCAAGGTTCCGGCACACGTGGGCGACACGGTTGAGTTTAGCTGCACCACGCCGCGTGCGATCTATACGTCAAGCATGGTTAAGCCGGCCTACCAGCCGCAGAATGCTGCGTGCGCGATTATGCTGTGCGAGG
>CABUQY010000202.1 GCA_902493915.1 uncultured Collinsella sp. | reverse complement strand
GTAGGTCAAAATGCGCGCGACAACAGCATCACCCGGGTGGACACCCAGACGATCCGCCGAGGTATCCTCGGGCAGAATGAAGAAGTCGGCCTTCAGGCGCGAATCGAGCGGCTCAATCACACCGAGCGGACCGGCGGTCTGGTACGTGCCCACCACGCTTATAGCTGCGCGCTCAACCACGCCCTCGATCACGGCGCGACGCTCGCCATGCGGGCTGTTCTTAATGCTCACGGCAACGGTATCGCCGTCCATGATCTCACGCTTGCCGCGACCCATGACCTTGTAGTCACCATTCTCGGTTATAACATAGGCACTGTGCTCATGGAGCTGCACGCGCCCGGTCAGGCTCGGACGGCGTTCGCTGCGCACCGGCCCGCGCTTATTGCGAGCTCCACGCTTATGCTTGTTATTGCGCCCCATGGCGCCTCCTAACTATCGATTGCGAACTCCAAAGAGTCTACCCAAATGATTCGCTTTCCTGCCGTCCCCTAGGGATCAAAAAACGGGCCGCCCCATAAGAGACGACCCGTTGGAAGGGATGAATTCCAGGCATGCCTACACGCGCAGGTAGCGGCGCATGGCGATGGCAGAGCCAAAAAGACCGATCAGCACGCCGACCAAGATCAGCGCGGCATAAGTCGCCAGGTAGTACTGCATCGGCAGGGCAAACGACATCCAGCGGATGCTCGTCTGCAGGCGCGGAACCATCAGGTTGCGCAGCAACTCCAGCACGCCGATAGAGAGCAGCGAGCCCAAAATGGCTTGCAGCACGCCCTCGGTAATGAACGGCCCGCGAATAAAGCCGTTGCTGGCGCCCACCAGGCGCATGATCGCGATCTCACGACGACGCGCCGTAATGGACAGGCGAATCGTGTTGTTGATAAAGATGAACGCGATAAAGGTGAGCAGGCCGACGAGCACCACGGCGGCGATACGGATGTAGTTGGTCACCTGGAACAGGCGGCTCACTTCCTCCTTACCGTACAGTACGTTCGCTTCAACATCGCCATCATCGGCAATTTTCTGAAAATCGGCGTTCTTCTTGAGCTTCTTCGCCGTGCTCTCGACCTTGGACGGGTCGTCCATCTCGATCGCAAACGAAGCCGGCAGCGGATTCTGACCGTCGAGCGCGCTCAGGGTTGCATCGGCATTGCCCGACATCTTGCTCGCGTACTCGGCCAGCGCGTCGTCCTTGTCCTTATAGGTCACGGACTTCACGTTGCTCCAGGTCTTAAGCTCGGCCTCAAACGCCTGGACGTCTGCCTGGTCAGCGTCATCGCTAATAAATGCGTTGATAACAACCTGATCCTCGACGGTGCCGATCACGGAGTTCAACATCGCGGAACCCATAATGAACAGGCCGATGATAAACAGCGAAAGGAAAATCGTGATGACGGCGCCGAGCGAGGTGGTCCAGTTACGGAAGAAATGGCTGATAGCCTCTTTGAGCGAGTAGCCCACGTTAGTTGGTGCCATAGTTGCCGTAACCTCCCCTCTCCTGGTCGCGGATAACGTGGCCGCCCTCGAGGGCGATCACGCGACGGTGCATGCTATCGACCATCTCGCGGTCGTGCGTAGCCACGATCACGGTGGTGCCGGTGCGGTTAATGCGCTCGAGCAGCTTCATAATGCCCAGCGAAATCGCCGGGTCGAGGTTGCCCGTGGGCTCGTCGCAGATCAGCAGCGGCGGGCGGTTGACCATGGCGCGGGCGACGGCCACGCGCTGCTGCTCGCCACCGGAAAGCTGGTCGGGCAGCGAGTCCATCTGGTCGGCCAAACCGACCAGACGCAGCACCTCGGGCACCTGGCTGCGAATGACGCCCTTGGGCTTGCCGATGCACT
>CABUQY010000201.1 GCA_902493915.1 uncultured Collinsella sp. | reverse complement strand
CTTTTGCCCTCGCAGGCAAGGCGCAAAATCGACAGCTCGACATCGTCGAGTGCCGCCGTACCCGAAAAAATACTTTCGGGCGGCTTGGGAAACGTGCAATAGCCCGCCAGCGTGGAGCGCATCACGGCGAACAGCTCGTCGATACCGACGTTCTTGTACACAAAGCTGTCGACGCCCGCCTCGCGGGCCTGATCGACAAAGGTAATCTCGGGCATGCCGGTCATGATAATGATGCGGCACTCGGGCAGCTGCTCCTTGATGCGCGCCGCCGCCACGATGCCGTTGGAATCATGCTCGGTGCATACGTCCATCAGTATCATGTCCGGGCGCTCCTTGAGCGCGACACCCAAGGCCTCGGAAGCATCGGCAATGGCGGAAACAACGGTCATATCGGGCTGGTCGCCAACGGAACGCGCCAGGCTCTCGCGCAGGATGGCCTGGTCTTCGACTATAAGGACGCGGATCATGAGCTTCTCCTTTGAGCTGTGGCGCTGGCGTTGAGCGGGATGGACACCGCAAGCGTAAAGGGCGGGGCGGCATGGATTTCCAGGCAGCCGCCCAGATCTTGCGCGACATGCCTCATACCTGGGATACCCGTTCCCTCGCGATACGATACGGGTGCAGGCGCGCCGTCGTTAGAAACGGTCATCCGCGCAACAGCGCTGTCTTCCGACGTCTCCCGCCACAGGCGCACATGGACCCGATGGGCCTGTGCATGCTTGGTGGCATTGGTCGAGGCTTCGCGGATAATCTGCAGAAAGGCTGCAGCGACACGCGCGTCCTCAGGCAGCGCCCCCTCAACATCGATCTGCACACTCACCAGGCCAAAAGCATGGACGATATCACCCAGCTGCTCTGCAGGCTCGCTGGCACCGCCACTGCGCAAATCGGCGGCAATTGAGCGCAGCAGCGGGTCGATCTGCTCGAGCGACTCGTCATCCAGGCGCCTCTCCTCCAGATAACGATGGAGGATGGACAGGCGCTGCCCGATCACGTCGTGCACGCGAGCGCGCATACGCAGATAGGCCGCATTGTCAGCAACTTTTTTGACTTCTTCGATCTGGGCTTGGAGCTCTTGGCCCGCAAGCTCAAGCAGGTGGTTGGCTTGCGCTAGGCGATCATGAGCATGCGCATACTCTGTTACATCCAGGCCGATAATGCGCTCAAAGAGGCGGCCCGAAACCATAACGTCATCGTGCACAAACAAGCGAATCTCGGCGGGAGAAACCTCGACCACCGCCCGCGCCTCACCAAAGCGGTCCAGATTAATCCGCACACGGTTCTGGCTGCTTTCGGGCATTTGCATGCTGAGTTTGCGCAGGCCGTTCCATGTACCGCTCATATCGCCTAGGTCGGTGGGCATATGAAGCTCCACCAGGTTTTTGCGCATGCAGCGGTTCATGAGCAGCGGACGGCCCCTCGGGTCCAGATACAGGATGCCCACGGGAATCACGTTGATGGTCTCGATCGTCGAGAACGCGGTGATATCCTCCTGGCGGTTACGGACGTCCATCAAGAGCGCCGCGATGGAACGGAACAGGAAGAACGCTCCCTCTGCGATAAGGACAACGGTCCACGCCGAGCCCATGGCAAAAACCACCGGCGGCGTCACGGCGACAACAAGCAGCAGCTCGACCAGCATGACGGGGCGACGATAGCGCACCATAAGCACCACGCCATAGGCAAAGATTGCGGCATTGAGCCACAGCGCTCCGCCCATTGCCCTGGCGCAAACGTCAAGCGGCGCCACCAGATACGAGCCAGACGACGCGAACAGGATAAGCGCCGAAACCACCAGGTGAAGCACGAGGCTCGCCTCGTAGGTGCAAACCGCCTTACGGTTATAGGACGAGCGGCGCGATGCGATGAGCGG
>CABUQY010000200.1 GCA_902493915.1 uncultured Collinsella sp. | reverse complement strand
TCCTGATCGGTATCATCGGTGGCCTGTCCGAGAAGCAGATCGTTAACACCTTCATCACCGGCGCTGCCGACATGATGTCCGTTGTTCTCGTCATCGCCCTCGCTCGTGGTATCTCCGTCCTCATGGCTAACACCGGCCTCGATGTCTTCGTCCTCGACGCTGCCGCCAATGCCCTGGCTGGCCTGTCCGGCGTGATCTTCGCTCCCATGAGCTTCCTGGTCTACTTCGGTCTGTCCTTCCTGATCCCCTCGACCTCCGGTATGGCCACCGTTTCCATGCCCATCATGGGACCGCTGGCTGTTAAGCTCGGCTTCTCGCCTGAGGTCATGGTCATGATCTTCTCCTCTGCCATCGGCGTTGTGAACCTGTTCACCCCGACCTCCGGCGCCATCATGGGCGGTCTCGCCCTGGCCAAGATCGAGTGGACGACCTGGCTCAAGTTTGCCCTTAAGCTCATCGTCGCTCTCTCCGTCGTCTGCGCCGTCATCCTGACCGTCGCCTGCGTGCTGCTCTAAGTACCCAACGGGTACCCCACGGAAACCTTGACGATCCTGTAGAGGATCACCTGGTCATCGTCTGTCCGGTGGGGTCAACCCACCGGTAGACTCCTACCTTTAGCCCCCTTCCGTTCCGTGCGCGGGAGGGGGCGCTCTTGTGTTCCGGCGTTTTACCAAACGCCGGAACCGCTCGACGCTGCAAGCCCGCCAGAGCGGCAATCTGACGTTCAATCGTCGGGCATGGCCAAAAGGCCTATGCCCTCCTCTTTCACGTCACCTTGCTCGCTCTGGCGGGCTTTCGCTGACTTATGCTCCACCTGCGACGTTTCCATTATTGATACAAAGGCCAGGTTTGTTTGAACCAAAAAGGGGAAGTTGCGGTGGAATCGTTCCTGTTTGGCCGTCTTGAGGGGTTAAACGGGAACTATTCCACCGCAACTTATCGATGACGTGTTTGGTTGGTGCCAGTTGATTGCTTGGGCGTTGGGGAGAGTCTGCTCCGTTATAATCGCCTAGAACATTAATTGGAAACGGGACGGGAGCCATACATGCGCCAGGGTTTCGACAATGCGAAGTATATCGAGCTGCAGGCTGCTCACATTAAGGAGCGCATCTCACAGTTTGGTGGCAAGCTCTATTTGGAGTTTGGCGGCAAGCTGTTCGATGACTATCATGCGAGCCGCGTGCTGCCGGGTTTTGAACCGGACAGCAAGTTCCGCATGCTCAAGAGCATCGCCGACGATGTCGAGGTTATCATCGCGATCAACGCGAACCATATCGAGAAAAACAAGGCTCGCGGTGACCTTGGCATTACCTATGACGAGGATGTGCTGCGCCTGGTTGACTTGTTCCGCGGCAACGGCTTTGCCGTCGCGGCTGTGGTCATCACCCAGTACGCCGGCCAGCCTGCTGCCGATGTGTTCCGCAACCGCCTGAACGCGCTCGGCATTCCTGCCAAGCTGCACTATCCCATCGAGGGCTACCCGCACGATGTCGATCTGATCGTGTCCGATGATGGCTACGGCAAGAACGAGTTTGTCGAGACCACCCGACCGCTCGTCGTGGTCACTGCCCCCGGTCCTGGCTCGGGCAAGCTTGCCACCTGCCTGTCTCAGCTCTATCACGAGCACAAGCATGGCACGGCCGCCGGCTATGCCAAATTCGAGACCTTCCCGGTTTGGAATCTGCCCCTTACGCATCCGGTCAACATTGCCTACGAGGCGGCGACAGCGGATTTGAACGACGTCAACATGATCGACCCCTTTCATCTGGAGCAATACGGCGTAACCACGGTCAATTACAACCGCGACGTGGAAATTTTTCCCGTGCTCGACACGATGTTCAAGACGATTTTAGGCTATTCTCCCTACCATTCTCCCACCGATA
>CABUQY010000199.1 GCA_902493915.1 uncultured Collinsella sp. | reverse complement strand
CGGTGATCCATCGCGACCTCAAGCCGTCGAATATCATCGTGACAGGTGCCAGCTATACGCCTGATGACGGCCTGACATTTTCATCGCTGGTGATTATCGACCTGGGGATCGCGCGCGTATGGCGCGATGGCGCCGATGCCGACACCGTCAAGTTTGGCACGCGACCCTATGCGCCGCCTGAGCAGTATGGGTTTGGGCAGACGAGTGTGCGCAGCGACGTCTACGCACTTGGCGCCCTGTTGTTCTTCTGCTTGACGGGAGTCGACCCTAAACCAGGGCTTGACATGCGAGAGCAATGCGAGGCGCGCGGCATTCCCTCTCCACTTGCCGATGTCGTCTGCATGTCGATGGCGCTCGACCCGGCCAAGCGTTTTGCGAGCGCGGAAGCGTTGGGACGGGCGACGCGCGCGGCATACGATCTAAGTCGCCCCGTGCGGCCTCCTGCGCCTGCGCCTGTCCGTACTCCGGCCTCGGAGACGGTGTTGACGCCCCAAGGGCTCCAGAACCCCACAGGGCTTCCTAGGCCTGCCGCCTCCGCTGCATGCGGTTTGCTCTCTCGCGTTCCGGAGTCTCTGGGGCGTATTTGGAATACGCTCGTCTGCTTCTCGCTGCTTGTGTTCTTTGCCGGAAGTCACTTTGCCGTCTTTCACCCCACCGGAGCAAACCAAAGCTACCCGACGTGGCTTCTCATAATCGAGTATTTTTTCTTTGTCGATGGCCTTATGGTGCTTATGCATTTTGCGCTGCTCGATAAGCGCCGTCTTCGTCGGCGATTCGCACTGCTCGACAGCTATCGCGGCAAGAAACTCGCGAAACTCTGGTTCAAGGCATTGGGTGTGCTGCTCCTATGCATGATCGTCATAGTCGCGGTTGCCAATGCGACCGGCGTCGTTGATACCTCCGCTACCTAAAAGAAAAGGGCCCCATTGGGGCCCTTTGCAGTTGCACTTAGATGCGGTTCATCTGAGCGGCGACTTTGTTGTACCAGTCCTGCCACGTGGGCGGGCAGTACTTTTTGGCCGCAGCCGGGGTAAGGGTGGAGCCGTAGTTGGCGCCCAGATAGGCAACGTGAGCGGAGATGCCCTCGCTCCAGCTGCCAAAGCTGCGCCAACCGCCGCCACGTGCACTCCAGCCCCAGGCGTTGTAAGAATTGGCGCAATAAGCACCCTTGGTGCTCTCGATGCAGGCGATGGCGGGGGACCAACGGGGGTCGACACCGGTATTCCAAGCGGCGACGGCAAAGTTATAGCCCTGGCCTGCCATGGGGGAGCCGGCGAGATAATTGTCGATGCGGCTCGTCCACTCATTAATGAACGAATCGTAATCGGAGCTACCGGTATTGGCGTTGTTCACCGTGGTGTCGATGGTGGTGTTGGCGTTGTTGGCCTGGCTGTTGGAGTTGTTGCCGCTTACGCCCTCGCCCGAGATTTTCTCGGCGGCAGCGGCCTTATCGGCCTCAAGCTTGGCAAGCTCGGCGGCATTTTCCTGCTCGGCTTTTGCCTGTGCCTCGCTGCGGAGCTGCTGGGCCTGCGCCAGCGCATCCTCGGCGTTTTTCTGCTCTGCCTCAAGCTGAGACTTGGCCTGCTGGAGCTCAGCCTTGTTCTGCTCGAGTTCGGTTTGCATGTTATTGAGCTCTTCGATCTCGTCGACGCTCGAGCTCGTGATCTGGTTGGTGTATTTGCAGGTCGTGATGAACTCACCCAGGCTCTGCGCGTTGACCAGGAAGCTCACGATGGGATTGGTGCCCTTCTGATACTTGTACAGATCGCGCATGGCGGAGCTTGCCTTGGCCTGCTGCTCGGGAAGCTTAGCCTCGATTTCCTCGATGCTTGCCTCATTGGAGTCAATCTGCTTTTGCAGGTCATCGAGTTTGGTGCGGGCGTCG
>CABUQY010000198.1 GCA_902493915.1 uncultured Collinsella sp. | reverse complement strand
CGGCGGCATCGGCGGCGCCCACCTTGCGCAACACGTCGATGGTCAGGCCAAGGGTGAGCTCGGCGACCGAAACGTCGGAGTAGCCGGCGCAGTTGCGAACCTCAACACCGCGCTCACGGCAGGCGGAAAGCCCCACGTGGTCGATGCCCGTAAAGGCAACGGCGATCATCTTGAGCGCATCGGAGCCGGCGACGACCTCGGCAGGGTAGGGGTTGTTGGCGATCATGACGACCTCGGCGCCCTCGCTGCGTCGAGCGAGCTCGACCGGATCGGTTGTTTTGGTATCGAAATAGACAAACTCGTGTCCGGCATCCTTAAGGGGTGCGGAGAGCTCGTCGATGGTCTGCTCGGGTACTCCCAACGGTTCGATCAGGGCAATCTTCATCTTGTGACTCCTCAATAAACCTAGGCGATTAGGCTGGCAATAGATTGTAGGTCTATTTGCCTCAAAGGTGCTCCGCGTGTAATTTGCCCGAGGCGTGGGCCGATAGCGTATCATTATCTCTTGCTTGTTTGCACTGCTCAGGGAGGGGCCGCGCATGGCGCAGGAACACGATCTGTTTGATGACATTATCGAGATCAGCAAGGGTTTCGACTTTCTTAAAAACCCGCTTGGCGGCGTGACCGATGCACTCGATCCGTCGGCGCCGCAGTGGAATCCTGCCGACTACAAGGAGCGCCCGCGCGGCAATACCATTCCGTGCCTGACCTGCAAAAACGAAAAGAGCGGCTGCACCGCGTGTATGGACGTGTGCCCGGTCAACGCTATCGAGGTCGAGGAAGACGCCATCGAGATCCTCGACTCCTGCCGCAAGTGCGGTCTGTGCGCCGCTGCCTGCCCGACCGAGGCGATCATCTCGCCGCGCCTGGCGCCTAAAAACCTGTATGACGATATCGTCTCTGCCGCTACGAGCCACGAGACCGCCTACGTCACCTGCACGCGCGCCCTCAAGCGTATGCCGCGCGAAAACGAGGTCGTCGTTGCCTGCGTGGGCGATATTACGGCCGAGACTTGGTTCTCGGTACTGGCGGACTATCCCAACGTGAGTGTGTACCTGCCGCTGGGCGTGTGCGATAAATGCCGCAACACCGGCGGTGAGGACATTCTGGGCGAGGCGATTGCGAAGGCCGAGGAGTGGTCCGGCACGGGTATGGGCTTGGAGGTCGACCCCAAGAGCCTCAAGTGCCATAAGCTTCGTGAGTACGAACGCAAGGAGTATATGGAAAAGATTGCCCGCACCACGGGCCTGACGGTGACCAAGCTCAATCCGGCGACGGCGGCACTGGCCTCGGTGACGCAAAAGCTCAAAGCCCATCGCCATCAGATTACCCAGCTGGAGCGCACGCTCAACACCATGTGCGGCACCACGACGACCAAGCGTCGCCGTTCGCTCACGCACGGGCGGCAGCTGGTGCTCTCGACGTTGCAAAACCACCCCGAGCTAGCCCAGAACATGCAGGTGAGCACGCCGGAATGCGATTTTGACAAGTGCACGTCGTGCGGCGAGTGCGTCAACGTGTGCCCCACGTTTGCCTGCGATTTGGTGGGAAGCGGCCGCTTTGCGTTGGAGTCCACGTATTGCCTAGGTTGTGGAGCCTGCGTCAAGGTGTGCCCCGAGCATGCGCTCAAGCTGGTCGAGCACGATGCGTCCAATCTAGTCGTTGTTGACCCCGAGGCCGAGGAAAAGGCCGCTCAGAAGGCCAAGGCCCACGAAGAAGCGGAGAAGGTCAAGGCCGAGGCAAAGGCTAAGCTCGGTAAGATGCTCGATCAGGTGGAGAAGCTCGCGGACTAGCTAAAAGAGCGTAAATGATGGCCAGTGGGACAGGTACTGCCCCACCGGCCAAAAAAGTTGCGGTGGAATAGTTCCCGTTTTGCCCTTAAGCTGG
>CABUQY010000197.1 GCA_902493915.1 uncultured Collinsella sp. | reverse complement strand
TGGCGTGCGCGAACTCGCACAGCGCCGGGATATCCGCCTCGGTAAGGCCTACCTGCTCAAGCGTCACGGGCAGGCCCATCTGCTTGTTAAAGGCAGCGTAGCGCTCAAGGTTCTCGGTATCGCCCGTATAGGCAAACAGCACGAGCACGCCCAGGCTTACGACCTCGCCGTGCAGATAGGTTCCCTCGCGCGGGATGCTGCAGGTGGCGTTGTAGAACGCATGCGCCACGCTCGAGTTGTAGTAGTAATCGTTCTGGTTCGTGAGGTTCGAGACATAGCCGGTGTTGACCACGATATCGAGCGCGATCTGCTTGACAGCCTCGCTCGACAGGTCCTGACGCACATCCTCGAGGCCCTGGACGCCGTAGGTAAACAGCGGTTCGGAGCAGGTGTGGGCGAGCGCCAGGCCAAGGCCGGCCGTGTGCTCCAGGTTGCCGGCGCTCGTGGCGTACTCGACCTCGGGCTGCTTGGACAGGGCGTCGCCCACGCCGGCCCAGAAGTACTCCGCCGGTGCCTCGGCGATGATCTTGGGGTTGATGAAGATGTGCGCGGGGCGGTTAGGATATGAATAGCCCTCGAGCGAGCCGTCGTCGTTGTACACGACGGCAATGGCGGTCGCAGCGGAGCAGTTGGAACAGATCGTCGGCACGGTGAAGACGATCTTCTTGAGCTCGATTGCCGCGGTCTTGACGGTGTCGAGCGCCTTGCCGCCGCCGCACGCGATGAGCACATCGGCTTCCTGGCAGGCAGGGGAGTTCACGACCTTGGCAATGTTGGCACGCGTACTGTTGGTGCCGTAGACGCGCGTTTCCAGAACCTCGACGTCGGTGCCCTCAAGCGCCGCCTCGATACCCGGCAGCGCCGCAGCCAGGGCTCGCTTGCCGCCAATGATGGCGACCTTCGTCGCTCCGTACTCGGCCAGTGCGGCGGGCAGCTCGGCAAAGCAGTCCTCGCCAACGGTGTAATCGCTCATTCCAATGGTGCGCATGGCAACCTTCTTTCGCTCGATAAAGTGCTTTCAGGTATTTTGCTCTAAAGCGGCTGCATCAGTCGCGAGAATCTCAAACTAAAATTTCGAACGTATAAAACCAGTGTTGAGGGTTTTTCGCCGACGCGGAACGTGCTAGCATACTTCGCATAAGCGTTGATGGGGACGAGTAGTCGGCCATCCGCATGCCACAGAGAGCGGGAAGTGCTGAGAGCCCGTGCATGCGACCGATGAAAATCACCCCGGAGCTGCGGTCCCAACGGACGTTCCACATAGGTTCGTCTTAGTAGACATCGCCGAGATGGTCGTCGATACAGGCCAGCCGAGTAACGGATGCGAGCGCGCGGCGACGCGGGCGAGGGCGTCTAAGCTGGGTGGTTAAGCGAAGAGCTTTTGCGGGCGCACCGCCCGTTTTGTGGCGCTTCGTCCCAGCTTGCAGGGACGGGCGCTTTTTTGGTGCCCAGAGGGCGTGCGCGCCCATGACAAGAAAGGGGTACCGTGGCAAACGAGTACAAGCAGACGATGAATCTGCCCAAAACCGGATTTCCCATGCGTGCCGGTCTTTCCAAGTCCGAGCCCAAGCGACTCAAGGACTGGCAGGACAACAAGGTCTACGAGCAAGTTCTAAAGAAGAACGAGGGCCACAAGAAGTTCGTGCTGCACGACGGCCCTCCGTACGCCAACGGTCCGATCCACATCGGTCACGCCATGAACAAGATCTCCAAGGACATGATCAACCGTTACTGGATGATGCAGGGCTGCGAAGTTCCCTATGTCCCCGGTTGGGACTGCCACGGTCAGCCGATCGAGCACAAGGTCGAGGAGAAGCTCGGCACCGAGAAGTTCAACCAGACCTCCACGGCTAAGATCCGTGAACTCTGTAACAAGTTCGCTGTCGAGAACATCGAG
>CABUQY010000196.1 GCA_902493915.1 uncultured Collinsella sp. | reverse complement strand
GCCTATGTGCTGAGCTGGGACACGCAAAAACTGTCGCAGGCGGCGCTCGAGACCCTGGCCGTTATCGCCTACCACCAGCCCGTCACGCGCGAGGTGGTCAAGGGCATCCGCGGTGTCAACTCCGACGGCGTTATTGCGTCGCTCGTGGACAAGGGCCTGGTGCGCGAGTTCGGCCGCGACCCCGAGCGCGGTCAGGCCATCATCTACGGCACGACCAACGCCTTCTTGGAAAAATTCGGTCTGCGCTCCACCCGCGACCTGCCCGATCTGGAGCAGTTTGCCCCCGACGAGCAGTCGCGCCAGTTTATACGCGAGCGCCTGAGCGGCCGCAGCATTCAGTCCACGCTCGAGGAGCAGGCCGAGGACCTGGACGAAGAACGTGAGCTGCTCGATACCGATATTGATGATGTCGAGGCAGTCGGCGGCGAGGAAACGCTGTCCACCGACGACACTGCGGAGGATACGCATGACGAAGACTAACGAGACAGGGGAGATGCGCACCGGCGCTGCGGCGCCCAACGCGGATGTGCACAAGTCCGACGCCCAGCCCGTCTATCCGCACACCATGCGCCTGCAGCGCTTTTTGGCGCGCGCAGGCGTGGCGAGCCGCCGCGGGTCGGAGGACCTGATGACCGCCGGCCGAGTGACGGTTAACGGCGAGGTCGCGACCGAGTTGGGCACCAAGGTCGATGTCGACCGCGATCATATCGAGGTCGACGGCATGCCCGTTAAGCTCGACCAGGGCGCCGTGTACCTGATGCTCTACAAGCCGACCGGCTATCTCACCACCATGAGCGACCCGCAGGAGCGTCCCTGTGTGGCGGACCTGGTTCCCCGCGACCGATTTCCGGGCCTGTTCCCGGTGGGCCGCCTGGACCGCGACACCACGGGCCTTTTGCTCTTTACCACCGACGGCGACCTGTCGCAGGACCTGCTGCACCCGAGCAAACACGTCTACAAGACCTACCAGGCACTCGTGGACGGCGAACTGTCCGACCGCGACCTCACGCCGCTGCGTCGTGGCATCGAGCTCGACGACGGCCTATGCCAGCCGGCAATCTGCCGCGTCATCACCGCTCGCGAAGCCGAGGCCGTGGCTCCGCAGGGCGTCAAGCCCGGCACCACCGCCGTGGAGGTCATCATCCGCGAGGGTCGTAAGAACCAGGTCAAGCGCATGCTGGGCAAGATCCACCACCCGGTGATCCGCCTGCATCGCAGCAACTTTGCCGGCCTGGAGCTCAAGGATGTGGCCAAGGGCTCGTGGCGCGAGCTCACCGACCGCGAGGTGCAAATCCTCAAGGCCGGCGGCATCCCGCCTAAGCAGGCCAGCTCCAAGCGCGACAGCGGCAAGCCCCAGGGCACGCCCGCGGCACGCACGCGTCACCACGGCAGCCACGGCTCCGCGCCCAAGCGCAACACCTACCGCGAGCGCTACACCGGCTAGGCAGACCGCCAAGCCGCAGCGCCCGCGTCCCATACCAGCACGTCAACCACCGAAAGGAAGCATTGCATGATCGTCGCCATCGACGGCCCCGCCGGTTCCGGCAAGTCCACCATCGCCAAGGAGATCGCCCGCCAGCTGGGCTTTAACAAGCTCGATACGGGCGCCATGTATCGCGCCGTCACCTTCGCCGCGCTCGACCGCGGCATCGACCTGGACGACGAGGCTGCCATCGACGCCCTCGCCGAGCAGATCGAAATCCGCTTTACCAACGGCACCGGCGAGGACACACGTCTGACCATTGATGGCCAGGACGCCTCGGCTGCCATCCGCACCCCGCAGGTCGACGCCAACGTGTCCAAGGTCTCGGCCTACCCGGGCGTGCGCGCGGCCATGCTCGTCCATCAGCGCCGCGCCGCCGAGGATCGCGACATCGTGGCCGAGGGTCGCGACATCGGC
>CABUQY010000195.1 GCA_902493915.1 uncultured Collinsella sp. | reverse complement strand
TCGTAGGGGGTGTTGCCCAGCGCGTTGCCGCCCAGGGCGATGACGATTCTTTTGCTCATGATGACTATCTCTCCTTTGATTTTTTGAAAACTCTCTTCTCTCAAAAGCGGCTGACCCGCCTTTTTACATATGAAATGCGCCTTAGAACATTTTGCGCTCTTCGCCGCTCTTGTCCATCTCCATCAGGGCGCGGACGGGGTCTTTGACCTGTGCGAGGAACATCATTGCAGCGATGATATACGGCTTGTAGGAAGCCTGCTTGTACAGGGGGACGATATAGCGGTCGAACACGCTGTTGTCGACCTCACCCTCGGGGCAGGAAAGACCGGTGATGTCGGCGGGCAGGCAGTGGAGATAGAGCGCCTTGCCGTCCTTGGTGAGCTTCATCATCTCTTCGGTGCAGGCCCAGTCCTTGTGCTCGGCGTTCTGCGCGAGCAGCTTCTTTTCGAGCTCGTCGATGCCGTCCTTGTCGCCGGCCTGATAGAGCTTCGTGCGCTCCTCCATGGCCTTGAACGGCGCCCAGGACTTGGGATAGACGATATCGGCGTCCTTAAAGGCTTCCTTCATGTCGTTGCACTTCTTGAAGCTGCCGCCGGTGGCCGCCGCGTTCTTCTTGGCGATCTCTTCGACCTCGGGCATGACCTCATAGCCCTCGGGATGGGCGAGGGTGACATCCATGCCGAAGCGGGTGAACAGGCCGATGACGCCCTGCGGGACGGACAGGGGCTTGCCGTAGCTGGGGGAATAGGCCCAGGTCATGGCGACCTTCTTGCCCTTGAGGTTCTCCACGCCGCCGAAGTAGTGGATGATGTGGAGCATATCGGCCATGCACTGGGTGGGATGGTCGACGTCGCACTGGAGGTTGACGAGCGTCGGGCGCTGCTCGAGGATACCGTCGCGGTAGCCCTCTTCGAGCGCGTCGATGAAGGTCTTCTGATACTTGTGGCCCTCGCCGATGAACATATCGTCACGGATGCCGATGACGTCAGCCATGAAGGAGACCATGTTGGCGGTCTCGCGCACGGTCTCGCCGTGGGCGATCTGGCTCACCTTCTCGTCGAGCACCTGCTCCTCAAGACCGAGGAGGTTGCAGGCGGAGGCGAAGGAGAAGCGGGTGCGGGTGGAATTGTCGCGGAAGATGGAGATGCCGAGGCCGGAGTTGAACACCTTGGTGTTCTTGTTGCGCTCGCGCAGGTCGCGCAGGGCGTCCGCCACGGTGAAGACCGCGTCGATCTCCTCGTCGGTCTTGTCCCAGGTCCAGTAGAAGTCGTTCTTGTACATATTGTTGATGTGGAGCGTTTCGAGGTGACGCGCCAGTTCGACAGTCTTGCTCATGGTGATGATTCTCCTTTATCTTTTTTGTATCGCTTGTTGGCGGTTTACTTGATGTCGTTGCCCGTCAGCTCCTGACGGAAGCTGGTGGCGGAGCCGTCCTTGTTCTCGGGGTGATAGAGACCCGGAACGGCGGCGTAGAGCGCGGCGCAGGTGACGAGGTCCTGCTTCCAGGTGATCTCGTTGGGGGCGTGGGCCTGAGACTCGGCGCCGGGGCCGAAGCCGACGCAGGGGATGCCGTAGCGGCCCTGGATGGAAACGCCGTTGGTGGAGAAGGTCCACTTGTCGGTCAGAGGACGGCCGGTGCGGGTGGACATGGCCTTTTCGTCCGCGCCGATGCGCTCGGTGCCCCAGAGAGCGTGGTGCGCGTCGACGAGCGCCTGAACGTGGGGCGCGGTCTCCTTGTTGATCCAGGTGGGGAAGAAGGCCTCGGTCTCATAGACGTGGCCGGTCCAGGACGGACGGTCATACATATACATGGACACCTTGACGTCCTTGGCGTACTTCTTGCAGGCGGGCAGATCCTCGATCTCCTTCAGGCAGGACTGGTAGGTCTCGCCCGCGGTCATGCGGCGGTCGATGGAGATGGAGCAGGAGTCCGCAACAGC
>CABUQY010000194.1 GCA_902493915.1 uncultured Collinsella sp. | reverse complement strand
TCGTGTACTGTGAGCGCCTGTCCGCCGGTGCTCGATACGTTGATGGCTCCATTCGCGAGATGCTGCTTGCGGTGTCGCCTAGCGAGCGCGAGCGTTTTGTAGATGCGTTGTTCTCCGTGCTTGAGGCTACGGGTGCTGAGCGGTTTGCGGATATCGCTGGGAGTCTGCGCGAGAGCCTGCCCGTGATGCTCCAGGCTGCGCAAGGCTTTGACAAGGATACGCGACGGTTTGTCTCGCAGACCATCGTTGCGATTCTTAAGTGTGCGCTTCTGCCCAAACGTCCCCAGATCGACATGCCCGCTGCCGGCAAGAGCTTGGCAGAACAGCTCGAGGCTTGGCAGTCCGAGCTCCTGCGCTAACCATTGGTGCAGAGCAACCTGTCCCCGATGCACCAATCTTCGATGCGCCTGGGGCGGGCTCGACCGCTATACTGGTTCGTGCCGAAATCGATCTAGAACGGAATGCCGTATATGAAAATCAATCACGCGATTCTGCATATCCTGGACTTTGACTCTGCCGTCAACGTCATGAGCCAGCGCGAGCTCGATATCGAGAGTCGTACCGTGTGCAACTTCGTGACCACACATCTGCGCCGCGCACGCACCTCGGCCGACAATAAACGCGCCACGTTTGCCGAGAGCTCTGCGTTTGGTGGCGAGCTCAAGGGCTATTTCTTTGGCGAGCGCGAGTTCGTGGACCTGTCGCAGCAGATTGCGGAGTTTATCTCCTCCGAGCTCACCAAAGCCGAGAAAGCCGAGTCCACCGACGTGCTCGTGGCCGATTTTGACGACGATGAGGATGCCCGCTGGTTTGCCGTGATGCTGCTGGGCTCCAAGCAGGCTTTTATGCACGAAGTGGGCCGCGAGGAGGGGGAGGTGCGCAACGACATCGCGCGCCACTACGCCATTCTGCCAAACCCCTCGCAAAAGGTGCCGAGCTATGCCATCGTGCGCGCGAGTACCATGGAGATCGGCTACGTGGACAAGAAGCGCAAGATTGCCGGCGAGGACCGTATGCTTATCCCCGATGGCTTGCTGCAGTGCGACACGGGCGTATCGGGCAAGGAGGTCATCGACACCGTGACGCGTGTGGTCGAGGAAGTCGCCGAGGAGCACGGTGCCAACACGGCTATAGCGCTCGCTAAGGTTAAGGCTGCCGTTGCCGAGAAGGTCGAGGATGACGAGGAGCTGCCGCCTTGGGATATCGTCGACGAGGTCTTTGAGGACGAACCGGTTATCAAGGAGAGCGTGCGCGCGGCACTGACCGAGGAGAAAGTGCCTGAGCGTGTGCCCGTGGAGCGCAAGCAGGTCGAACGCGCGGCGGTGCGCAATCATAAGATCCGTACCGACACGGGTATCGAGATCAGCTTCCCGGCCGAGATGGGTTCGAACTCCGAGTACATCGAGTTTGTCAACGAGCCCAACGGCCTCATCTCCATCGAGCTCAAAAACATCGGCAGCATCGAGAACCGATAAACTGCGCTTGGACGCTGCGGAAAACAAAGGCCGAAACCCTTCGGGACTTCGGCCTTTGTTTTCGGCTTGGTCGCTGACATTACCCCGCAGGTTGAGCACGCGTCAGCGAAAACGAACCAGAGCGGCAATCTGTTACGCGGTTTGTCAAAACCGCGTAACTATTAAAGTTGACGTAAGCCCTCTTCGAGGCCGGTCTTGCTGTCAGTCTTCTCGTCGCGCATCTTGATAACGCGGGCGGGAACGCCGGCCACGACGGCGCCGGCGGGGACATCCTCGACGCATACAGCGCCGGCGGCAACGACGGCACCCTTGCCCACGCGCACGCCCTCCAGGACCACGGCGTTGGCGCCAATCATGACATCATCCTCGATGATGACGGGCGTGGCGCTCGCGGGCTCAACGACGCCTGCCAGTACGGTGCCGGCGCCGATGTGGCAGTTCTTGCCCACGGTGGCGCGACCGCCCAGCACGGCGCCCATATCGATCATGGA
>CABUQY010000193.1 GCA_902493915.1 uncultured Collinsella sp. | reverse complement strand
GGGGGTTCTGCCGAGTGCCGTTGGGTGTCATACGGGATCTGCGATGGCAGTTTTTGGCAAAATCGGCAAAAGAAAACCACCCCCCACGTTACGAAAATGAACCCACCTAAAACAGGTGGGTGCCCTCATCGACTGTTCCAGCGTCCTTAACAACGAAGGATACCTGTACTAGGTACGACTGTGTGGGCTCCCTAAATAAACGCGACGGTTCACCCAGTTGCTCCGCGGGGGGCGGAATACCTACATCATAAAGCGGCACTTTATCGATTCCAGTCTTGACATTACAAAAATCGTGTCGGACGATTACGGCGCCTTAGGCTTGGAGCCGTCTGCGCGGTCCGGGCCTTAATGTTTGAGCTGCTGAATCGTTGTTTTGGAGCATGTTTTTATGCCGACGTCGTTGACCGAACTTTTTTCGCCTGCCTGCCATTTGTGTCCGCGCCGTTGCGGTGCGGCGCGTGATGAGGGTGCGCGTGGCGTATGCGGTGCCGACGACACGCTTAAGGTCGCTCGCGCGGCGCTTCATATGTGGGAGGAGCCGCCTATCTCGGGCGAAGCCGGTTCGGGCACGATCTTCTTTAGCGGCTGCTCGCTTAAATGTATCTACTGCCAGAATCACGAGATCTCGACCGGCAATTTTGGGCTTGAGATTTCGCCTGAGCGCCTGGTCGAGATTATGCTGGAACTGCAGGACCAGGGTGCCAACAACATCAATTTGGTGACGGCGACGCACTATGCGCACCTATTGCCTGCCGCGATTGTCGCAGCGCGGGAGCGCGGGCTGGACATCCCGATTGTCTACAACACGAGTGGTTACGAGCGCGCGAGTGCCGTGGCGGCGCTGGGCGACCTGGTCGATGTGTGGCTCACCGACTTTAAATATGCCGATGCTGGGCTTGCGCAGTCGCTTTCTCATATTAAGGATTACCCGCGCGTGGCCGTGTCGGGCCTGGCACAGATGGCGTGCGAGATCGAGCGCCGCGGGGGAGAGCTGGTGGACGAGGACGGGCTCATGAAGCGCGGCATCATCGTGCGCCACCTGGTGCTGCCGGGGCATGCGGACGATTCGTGCCGCGTTCTGGACCTGGTGTGGCAGACGGTGGGCGACGTGCCGATCTCGGTCATGAACCAGTACACGCCCAATGCCCTCATGCGCGAGCAGGGCGGCGATCTGGCGCGTGCCGTGACGCGCGAGGAGTACGAGCAGGTGCTCGACCATGCCGATGACTTGGGCTTTACGACGATGTTCTGGCAAGAGGGCGGCGCTGTAGATGAGAGCTTCACCCCGGCCTTCGACACCACCGGCGTCCTTACCAGCGCAAAGTAGCACGTTCGCCGATGATTTTTCTGGGACGGGGATTAAAAAATCATCGAGAGGATCGCCTGTTCGAAAAGTTGTCAAAATAGCCGCGCCCCAAAAAGACTGGTTATTGGGCGTTGACAGTTGGCGAGCCGTAGGTAAAATATCGACTTGTCCTGGGGACGTAGCTCAGTTGGGAGAGCGCTGCCGTCGCATGGCAGAGGCCGAGGGTTCGACTCCCTTCGTCTCCACCCTTGGATTTGATAAGCCGCTGACATTGTGTCGGCGGCTTTTTTTAAAAGAAAGGGCTATACCATGGCCGAGCTTGAGTCCCAACCATTGTCCGACGAGGAGCGCGCCGAGTTGGAAGAGCTCCGCGCTGAGAAGGCCCGCCGCGAGGCTCGGGAAGAGGCCCGTCGCGAGCGTGAGGAGCTGACTGCCCTGCGTGCCGAGCGTGCGAAGGCCGAGGAGGCCGCCTCGAACGCCGCATCCGAGCGCAAGCCCGCGCCCGCACCCAAGCCCGCTGCTGCGAAGCCTGCACCTGCCGCGCCCAAACCTCAGCCTAAAAAGGCCGCTCGTCTTAAGTCCGTCGAGCCCAAGCCGAGCCGTGACGAGATGACCTTTGCCCAGCGCATGGTTACCTCCAAGGAACCTACGGGCGAGAACGAGAT
>CABUQY010000192.1 GCA_902493915.1 uncultured Collinsella sp. | reverse complement strand
GGCCCTGACGGCCGGCTTGACTTTCAATCGTCGCTCGCGTACCGAAGTACGCGTCGCTCCTTTTTAATATGAGCAGGACATTGTCAATAGACAAAATCGGGCCTGGCCCAGGTTTTCTGGGTCAGGCCCTTCCTCTATCTCAATCCTCCTGCGACGACCTCGGCGTGTCTCTCCGACGCTCGTCTTTGCAGTTTAATATCCGCCCGTGGCGCATCTCTGCGCTGGGCAATCCGTTGCTACGGCTGGGGTTACCTCGGTCGATTCGACAGTCTCGTGTCGCGGGTGGCGCCTTGGGCGCTCGCAGAAAAAGAGCCTGGGGTTAGCCCCAACGGCCTCGGATATGGCCGCAGGATGGGATGTGAGCGCTGCTATGTCGACTCAGCCTGCCATTACGCCCTAGGCGCCCTCGACCATGCGGCCCACCGCCCAGCACCAGCACGCGAGCTCGCGGGCGGTTGCGACGTTGGCCTTGTTCTTGTGGACGCCGCGCTCGAGCATCGCGCGCCGCCTCTCGACGAGCCTTCTCACGCCCTTGGCCGCGTGCCTTCTCGCCGCGGGGTCCGGGACCTGCCCCTTGGCAAGGTCCTTCGAGTGCGGCGAGCAGCCAAGGTAGTGCCACGCCGACTCGACGAGGACCCTCCTCAGGTGCTTGTTGCCGGCCTTGGTGATGCCGCCCTGCCGCACGCTCTCGCCGCTGGAGTGCTCGGAGGGCGTGAGCCCGAGCCACGCCGCGAACGACCTCGCGTTCTTGAACCTGGAGAACTCGCCGGCCTCGAAGACCAGGTCCGCGGCGCTCGTCACGTCGATGCCCTTCAGGCACCTGACGGAGTCGACCCTGCGCTTCCACCTGGGCTTGGACGCCTCGGCCTCGACCAGCTTCTCCAGCCGGGCCTTGTCCTCCATCGCCTGCCTGACGGCGTCGACGTAGTACGCGAGCGCGTCGCCGTCGGCTTTCTCGGGAAACGATATCGACCGGATCCAGGTCCAGTGGGCGGCGGTCCAGTTGCCCTTCCTGCGGCCGGTCGGGGTGGTCTCGCTGAACGCGTATCCGTGCCGCATCAGGAACTTCGACAGCCGCTGCTTGCAGCGCTTCAGGTCCTCGCGCGCGTCGTCCAGCGCGCGCACCAGGTCGCGCGCCGCCTCGCACTCGTCGTCGGGAACCCACACCTCGACGACGTTTCCCACGGAGAGCATCCTGGCGAGGAACTCCGCGTCGTTGCGGTCGTTCTTCCTCTTGCGGTCGGCCGAGGGCTTGATCATCTTCGAGACCGCGCCGACGACGCAGTCGACGCCCAGCGCTGCGAGCCTCTTCTGCAGGTCGAACCCGGTGACGCCGGACTCGTAGACGCATTTCGCGGCAGGGTCCAGCGACCTCACCCACTCTGCGACGGCTGCCGCGTCGTAGGCGAAAGTGGCCGAGCGGACCTCGCCGGTCATCGCATCGAGGGCGACGGCCTTTATGGATCGCGCGTGCACGTCGAGGCCGACGAAGGTGGTAGTATTCAACATGAGAGAGCCCCTTTCCATGCTTGTGGCGTGGCCGCCACTTTTGAGTTGGACACTCACATTGTCGGCCTAATCCACGGGAATTGCATGCAGCAGGGGCTCTCAATGTTTTCATGTCCTGCTCATATCGTCTCGTGCTCATCAACCCGCAAAAGTGTAGGTATTTCAGCTCATGAAATGATCGACGACGGAGTAAAATGTTTCAGTTACGTTCCATACCGAAGAAAGGCCCAACGTGGACATCAACGCATTCCTCATTGATGTCACAGGCGAAATCGACGGCTTCATGTATACCTACATCTTGCTGGCGCTGCTTGTGGCAACGGGCATTTGGTACACCATTCGTACCAAGGCCGTGCAAATTCGCTACATCAAAGACATGTTCACCCAGCTCACCGAGAAGAAGCATGTTGGCGGCAAGCATTCCATCTCGTCGTTCCAGGCGCTCATGGTGTCCACGGCCTCGCGCGTGGGCACGGGCAACATCGCCGGCGTGGCCACGGC
>CABUQY010000191.1 GCA_902493915.1 uncultured Collinsella sp. | reverse complement strand
CGTACCAGGTCCGGTGTGCGAACCGATCAGAGCACCGATATTGTTGATTTCAATCTTGCCTTTGACCTGCGGAATCTGTTCCTCAATCAGCGCCGCAACGGCCTCGGCATCCTCGCGGCACGCCGAATGGGACAAGATGCACTTACCCGAATAATCCGCACCGTCCTGCACGTGTGCCATCATGGTCTTGGCCATCTCGGAAATCGCGCGCTTCTTAGTGCGAATCTTCTCACGTGGCGACAGCTTGCCGTCGCAATCGACCGTCATAAGCGGGCAAATCTTAAGCGCCGTGCCGATGATCGCACTCGCAGCCGAAATGCGACCGCCGCGCAGGTAGCTCGACAGATCGGTCGAGAAGAACCAGTGGTGCAGGTTGAGCTTGTGCTCCTCGATCCAGGCAGCCGTCTCGTCGAGTGAAGCCCCGCTATCGCGCACATCGGCGGCATATTCCAGCAACAGGCCAAAGCCCGAAGACGCCCCCAGCGAATCGATGACGCGCACCTTGCCGCCCTGGGGATAGCGATCCGCGAGCATCTGCGCCGCAACGCAGGCCGATCCATACGTGCCCGAAATACCCGACGACAACGTCAGGTGCAGCACGTCTTTGCCCTCGGCAACAAGCGGCTCCCAAAACTCTTCGTACTCACCCACGCTCACCTGAGACGTCTTGGGCATGGCGCCCGCGGATATCTGGGCAAAAAACTCGTCCGGCGTAATCGACTGATACAGATCGTCCGTATAGACAACATCGTCGATCTCGTAATGAAAACACACGACAGGGATATTGCGCGATTCAAAGAACTCCCGAGTTCGATCGGCGGCGGATTCACAGGTCAGGACAAAATCACTCATATGAGGCTCCTTACGTATAGTTATAAAAATTATCGCACAGCAAGCATAAATACGGTACAAATGTCCACTATTTACCAAATAGAGCCAAAGGTGGTGAACATCTTTACCGTCATCATCTCTATCGATCCCGGAGGCATACGTCTGCAAAAACGACCCTACGTCTCCACTCAACCGCCATATCTACCTCAACTAAATCGATTTACCAAACCGTTCAGCCGACAATTCAGCCGCTGGCGCAAAATCGAAACAAAAGCGGCGCATACTGATAAACGTTTGACGCTGTTTATCAGTTTTACCGGCCCTATCGGAAGGTGTTTCATGGTCGCATTCGATCGCAATCCGCAAGACTTCAAGTATCTGCGCCTGCTGTCGAGACAGTTTCCCACCGAGCAATCCGCGTTTACCGAGATCATCAATCTCTCGGCCATTCTCAACCTGCCCAAAGGCACCGAGCATTTTATGAGCGACGTGCACGGCGAGTACGAAGCCTTTATGCACATCCTCAACAACTGCTCGGGCGTCGTGCGCGAGCATGTCGACGAAATCTTTGGCGAAACGCTCTCCTTTGACGAGAAGGGCGAGCTGTGCACGCTCATCTACTACCCGCGCGAGAAGATCGAGCTGGTCCGCAGCCAGCGCGAGGACTCGCCCACCTGGTACAAGACGATGCTTGACCAGCTCATCATGGTCGCCCGCTCGCTTTCGAGCCGCTATACGCGCTCCAAGGTGCGTAAGGCCATCCCACGCGATTACGCCTACATCATCGACGAGCTGCTACACACGCATCCGGACGAGAACAACTATCGCGTGCGCTATCACGAGCGCATCGTGGAGTCCATCCTAGAGACCGCCAGCGCCGACGACTTTATCGAGTCGCTCGCCTCGCTCATCAAGCGCCTGGCCGTCGACCACCTGCACCTGGTGGGCGATATCTTCGACCGCGGTGGCGGCGCGGCCAAGATTATGGACCGCCTGCTCACCTACCATTCACTCGACATCCAGTGGGGCAACCACGACCTGCTGTGGATGGGCGCTGCGGCCGGTGAACCTGCCTGCATCGCCACGGTGCTGCGCAACAACCTACGCTACGACAACTACGAGATCCTCGAGAACGACTACGGCATCTCGCTGCGTGAGCTTGTCGCCTTCGCAGACGCCACCTATACCGCCGGTGAGTCCATCACCCCGCTGATCAAGGCCATCAACGTGCTGCTCTTT
>CABUQY010000190.1 GCA_902493915.1 uncultured Collinsella sp. | reverse complement strand
GGCGGGCTCGAGCCGGGTGAGGTCGATGGTGCGCTCGAGTCGCACGTGGACCGCAATCGATCTTTCGACGACATCCCGATGGCCGCTGGCAAGCCTGAGGCCTGCTCGCTGCTGCTGATGCTCGTGCGTCAGGGCGAGGCCGCCCGCCGCATGCTGCCGACGGTGCCGATCGTCTCTGCCCGTTCGTTTGCCGAGCGCGCCTGGCCGTACATGCTTGCGTGGTCCGATCTGGGGCTCAACGGCAAGGAGCGCATGACGGTTGATTCGCTGGCGCGCGCCGAGGTGCGTCGCTTTGCCGACGACGATACGAGTGACCGTATGCGCGGTGAGATGATGGGCATTTTGGGTGAGCTGCTGGGTATTTCGCCCGAGCAGATGGAGGAGCTGCG
The DNA here is from genome assembly GCA_902493915.1 of uncultured Collinsella sp. Lineage (GTDB taxonomy): Bacteria > Actinomycetota > Coriobacteriia > Coriobacteriales > Coriobacteriaceae > Collinsella. The sequence goes on along the minus strand of CABUQY010000190.1, from coordinate 1,696 downwards.
CTCTGAGGACGGTCAGCGTCGTTTGCACGAGGGCATGAAAAAGTTCGAGGGCGAGGTTCAGGACGCCATCGATAAGATGATGGGCGGCCAGGGTGGCCCGCAGGGTGGACCCCAGGGCACGCCGATGCCGCATCCGCCGGTGGATCCGAGGCAGTTCCCGTTCTTTAGCCAGAACTAGGGCAGACGGAAACATTGCGGGAGAGATTCTCTTACACACATTGCTTCTGCCGAATCTATCTTGCTTTAAGCACTTTGCCCCCGTTGTGTTATTCTAGAACAGACGTTCGTGAATGATGCGCGGGGTCTTGTCTTGCGCTGCGCTTGTGGCGAGGGGAGGTTGGCTTGGTTATCTTGGGCATTGACCCCGGTTTGGCTCATACGGGTTGGGGGATTATCGAGGAGCGGCGTGGCGAGGTTCGCTGCCGTGCCTATGGCTGCATCGAGACCAGCGCGGGTAGTCCGCTCGCGGTGCGCCTGTCGCATATCGCCCGCGACCTCAAGGGCGTCGTGGAGCGTTATCGACCCGATACCGCTGCCATCGAGAGCATTTACTTTGGCGCCAACGTTCGCTCGGCCATCCCTACGGCGCATGCCCGCGGTGCCGCGCTCGTGGCGCTTTCGGAATGCGCGCTCGAGATTGGCGAGTACACGCCTATGCAGATTAAGCAGGCTGTTGTGGGCACCGGAGCCGCGGACAAACGGCAGGTCGCGTATATGGTTCGTACGCTCACGCAGCTCGACCACGACCCGCATCCCGACCATGCCGCCGATGCCCTGGCTTGCGCCATCTGCCACGTAAACCTCAGCCGCACCCGTGCCCTTACCGGTGGCGAGTTCTATCAACAGAGAGGAACCGGATACTGATGATTTCCCAGCTCCATGGAACGCTTGTCGAGGCCACGATGAGCTCGGCCGTCGTCGACGTGTCGGGCGTTGGCTTTGAACTCGGCATCTCGGGCGGCACTGCGGCCACGTTGCCGACGCCCGGCGGCGAGGTCCGCCTCTACACGCGCATGCAGGTGCGCGAGGACGCCATGACACTTTTCGGTTTTTCCTCTAAGGATGAGCGTACGATGTTCGACCGGCTCGTGTCCGTCTCGGGCGTCGGTCCGCGCCTGGCGCTTGCCGTGCTCTCCACCTATACCGTGGGCCAGTTGTATTCGCTGGTGATGGCCGAGGACGACAAGGGCATGGCCAAGGTGCCCGGTGTGGGCAAAAAGACCGCGCAGCGTCTGATCCTGGAGCTCAAGAGCACCTTTGCCAAGGATAAGGGCTTTGTGCCGGTCGACGTGATTCCCGGACAGGTTGCGATGCCCGTGCCCGCTGCCGCTCCCTCGGCCATTGATGATGCTCGTGCGGCACTCCTTTCCATGGGCTTTAGCCCGCAGGAGACCGATGTCGCTCTGAGCGGGTATGATGGGCAGGATATGCGTGTCGAGGATTTGCTCGGCGCGGCGCTTAAGCGACTCGGAATGGATGCGTGATGTGGGAAGCCGATGACTCTCAGGACCTGTGGGCGACGCCCGGCAACTCGCCGGCGGCATCCATGGCGCACGGCGAGCGCATGGTGGGCTCGGAGCTGACGGCCGAGGACCTCGATGTCGATCGCACTTTGCGCCCCCAGCGCCTGGACGATTACTGCGGCCAGGAGCATATCAAGCAGAGCCTGCGCGTGTTGATCGAAGCGGCGCAGAGC
>CABUQY010000189.1 GCA_902493915.1 uncultured Collinsella sp. | reverse complement strand
TCGGACACGACCGTCTGCATGCACGATGTCACCTGGGATGCGGCGTCCTCAGAAATCGCGCGCTCGCCTTCGCCCCAGTCCTTCTCGTCGCCTTTGCTGGACTTATAGAAGTGCGGGGTCATCATCACGCCGCCGTTGGCGATGCCGCCCACGGCACGTGCGATCTCAATCGGCGAGACGGACAGCGCCTGTCCAAAGCTCATCGATCCCAGCGTGGCGCCGTCATACTGGTCACGCTCCTTGACGATGCCCAGGCTCTCGCCCGGAAAATCGACACCGGAGCTGTGACCTATGCCCCACTTGTCCACATAGGCGGCAAAGTCGTCCGCACCGATCTTGCGCCCCACCAGGACAAAGCCCACGTTGGACGAACGGCGCATCATCTCGCGCACATCCATGGTCATGGCATAGTCGCGCTTGTCGGCATCGGTGACGGTATCGTCACCCACCTTGATGCTCGCCGGCACCTCAAACGACGTACTCGATCGCACGACGCCCAAGTCGAAGCCGGCGCCCGCCACGAGCGTCTTAAAGACCGAGCCGGGCTCGTAGGCGTCGGTGACCAGGCGCAAGTTCATATCCTCGGTCTTGGCGTTTTCCAGATCGGTCTGGTCGTAAGTCGGATACGAGCAGGCTGCCAAGATCTCGCCTGTCGTAGGATCGGTGACCAGCGCCGAGCCGTTCTTGGCCTTAGTCTTCTCAACTGCCTCTGCCAGGGCATCCTCGGCCGCACGCTGGATATTGACGTCGAGCGTCGTCACGATATCAACGCCGTCGACCGCAGCCACCTTTTTATAGGCACCGCCCGCGATATAGCTGCCGTCCCTCGCGCGCTCGCGCACAAGAGAACCGTTCGTACCGGTCAGAAGCTTGTTGTATTGCTTCTCGAGACCCGTCAAGCCGTCGTTGTCTACATTCACTACACCCAGCACCTGCGATGCCAGATTGCCGTATGGATATACGCGCTTCATGGCCTGCTCAAAAAGCACGCCGGGCAGGTTCTTCTTCTCCAGCGCCGCAGCATCGTCTTCGTCCACCTGGCGCTTGATATACACCCAGGTGCCATCGGACTCGACGAGCTTGCGGCAGGTCTTTTTATCGATCCCAGTTGCCTTGACCAGCGCCGACACCGTCTTGTCAACATCCTCGACAAGCTGCGGGTTCACGGCGATGTTGCGACATTCGACCGACGACGCTAGCACGTTACCGTTGCGGTCGTAGATGGTGCCGCGTTTGGCATAGAGGGTCTGCGCAAGCAGGCGGCGCGCATCGGCACGCTCGCGCAGTTTATCGGCTTCGACAATTTGATAGTCGGCAAGGCGAAAGACGCCCAAGCCCAAGCCAAACCCAATGAATCCCATGACGGCTTTGCGGCGAGGCAGAGGCGCGCCTGTGAGCCATTCGGTCGACGAACTCTTGCGCGACCTGTTGTTATGCACTTGAGGGCCGCCCGAGCCGCGAAGTCGCGACGCCGGGTCGTTGCCACGGGACTGCCCGGCGTTGTAAGATTGCCGACCCGTTCCTTGATAACCAGAACGTCCCCGCGACGAGGGACGTCCAGAACCGCGGCCCCCATCGGAACCGCGGCGATAGTCATTTGTCATACTCAGCTACCGTCTTGCTACTGAGCGGTCGCGGTCGCGTTGGCGCCCGCGGCTGCATCCTGCGAAAAGTCAAGTGTAACGCTCTCGCTGGGCTCCACCATGCCATAAGCGCCCGCAAGGTCGCGAATGCGCGTGTCGGCGCCATAGACCGAATGCATGACCTCCAGGTCGGAGCTCTCATCGGTCGCCTTTTCGAGCGTGTTGGTAAGCTCGGCGTTGCTGTTGAGCACCTGGGCCGTAACGCCGGCGAGCGCCACGCGGGCGACGCCGATCGTCATGAAGATAGCCGCAATGATGCAAAACGTTTTAAGAACGCTCATGAAAACCGGGCTTACCGCCTGGTTTGCCTGACGGCCCGCGCCCGTGTAGACATCAAAGCGCGGCGTGCGCTGCTCACGGGGAGCAACGGGGGCCTGCGGCGTCTCACGATAGGCGGGCATGGCGTTCATATCATAGGCGAGTGCTGCGTTTGAGGTGTTGTAGC
>CABUQY010000188.1 GCA_902493915.1 uncultured Collinsella sp. | reverse complement strand
TCGGCCATCATCATCACGTCGGGGTAGTGTGCCTCCACGGCGCAGTTGACCTGGCGGATAAACGCGCTGGCGTCCAGGTCCTCCTCGGTACCGTACTTATTGAACTTCTTTTGGCCGGGATCGTCGATGCCAAAGTTGAGGTACAGCATGCTGGACACGCCGTCCATGCGAATGCCGTCCACGTGGAAGTTCTCGAGCCAGTACAGCACGTTAGACACCAGGAAGGAGCGGACCTCGCCGCGGGCGAAGTCGAACTTGTGCGTGCCCCAGTTGGGGTGAATTTCGTGCTCAAACAGCATATGGCCGTTAAAGGTGGCAAGGCCGTGGGCATCGGCGCAAAAACCGCCGGGAACCCAGTCCATAATCACGCCGATGCCCGCCTCGTGGCACGAATCGATAAAATGCATGAGCTGCTGCGGGTTGCCGTAGCGCGACGTAGCGGCATAGTAGCCGGTCGTCTGGTAGCCCCAGGAGCCATCGAAGGGATGCTCCATAAGCGGCATGACCTCGATGTGTGTATAGCCCATGTCGTGCACGTAGTCCACGAGCTCCACCGACAGGTCGCCGTAGGTGTAGAACTCGCCGCGCTGCGCGGGGAAGGGATCCATGGGGCCGGGGTAGTTGCCGTACTCGTCCGGCTCGCCCTGCGGCGCGTCGCCGTGGCGCTTCCACGAGCCAATATGCACCTCGTAGATGTTGAGGGGCTGCGACATGTGGTTGTGGCCGGCGCGGCGCTTGAGCCACGCGGCGTCGTTCCACTTGTAACCGTCGAGGGTCCACAGCACGCTCGCGGTACCCGGAGGGCACTCGGCCTTAAAGGCGTACGGATCGGCTTTGTAGAGCTTTTCGCCCTCGTTGGTCTCGATCAGATACTTATAGAGCTGGCCCTGCTCGGCGCCAGGAATAAAGCCTTCCCAGATAGCGCTCGTATGCACGGGCACCAGCGGGTTGGCTTCCTCATCCCAGTCGTTAAATTCGCCAATGACGTGAACGCTCTTTACATCGGGCGCCCAAACGCAAAAGCGCCAGCCGCGCGTACGGTTCTGCGTGTCCGGGTGCGCGCCCATCTTTTCCCAGCTGCGCTCCCACATACCGATGCCAAACAGGTAGACATCGTCCTTGGAGAGCTCCGGTGCGTGCGGGGCGGCTTTGCGGGTTGCGGGCTTTTTGGTTACTGGCTTTAGCTTTGTATCGCTCACGTTTGATCCCATCATGACGCGGCAGCGTGTTGCCTTGGTGACTAAATGCGAAAGGTCCAGGGCTGCACGAATCGAAGGGACGGCGATAGTTCTATGATTCGTTCCACCTCGCGTGCTCGGTGGAACTTTCGGCAGAAACTACCATAACACCTGTACATTACTTTTATGGAGGAAAGTGGTTTTGCGGCGGCTTTTAATCGGTGAGCGCCATGTTTATACCACTGGCAGATTTGCGTTGGTAAAACTCTTGACAGTTTTACCAATTAGGGTTTTTAGATTGTTAGTTTGACGTTTGGTAAAACGTTTTTAGCAGGATGTTTACCATTTGACATCGAAAGGTTCGTTTATGTCCCAGACCGCCGCCCCCAATGTTGCTTTTATTTTCGATTGCGACGGCACGTTGGTTAATAGCACCCCCGTTTGGGCCTATGCCCAGCCAGAGTTATTGCACCGCCACGGTATTGACGTGACGGTCGACGATTTTGCCCAGTTTGAGCATCTTTCGCTCGAGGACGAGTGCCAGGCCTACCACAACACGTGGGGCATTGGCGATAATGGCGAGGAGCTGTATCGCGAGCTGAGCAACATTCTGATTGATGGGTACTCCAAGGTGCCGCCGCGCGAGGGTCTGCTGACGTTTTTGGAGCAGGCGAAGGCCGCCGGCATTGCCATGTGCGTGGCCACGTCCACGCCGGCCGAGCTGGTTAAGTCTGCGCTTGCGGGCGCCGGGCTCGATGCCTACATGGAGTTTGTTACCACGACGGGCGAGGCGGGACGCTCCAAGCAGTTCCCCGATGTGTACGAGCTGGCGCTGCGCCGCCTGGAAGAGCGCCATGGGCACATGTTTGAGCGCGCATGGGTGTTTGAGGACGCCGTCTTTGGCCTTAAGAGCTC
>CABUQY010000187.1 GCA_902493915.1 uncultured Collinsella sp. | reverse complement strand
TTGGCAAGGTTGTGCTCTACCAACTGAGCCATGTCCGCTTACGAGGATTAATCATACGTGATACCCGCATCCTATGCAAGAACTTTTTTTGAAAAGTTTTGCGACGCCCTCGCGAACCTCGCAAAGACATCAGCCACCACAGAAGACGCAGGCAAACGCAAACTCGCCGCAAGAGGCCCCTACATCTCACCGAGCATGATCCAGGCAGAGCTGTCCTGCGCGAGCCTGCCGTCTGCAAGCGGTGATGAGGTGAGCAGGACCCTGCCCGCCGGCAGCTCCACGGGTGCTGCACCGAAGTTCGTCACACACGTCCAGCCGTTATCGCGGCGATAGGCGATGACGCCGCCCTCAGCGCCCTCGGCACCATCCGCAAGACCGGTGCGCCCGTCAAGATCGAGCCACGCAAGATCGTTGGCGCACCCGCGCAGCTTGCGCCGCAGCCAGAGGGCGTCACGATAGAGCGCAAGCATCGATGTCGGGTCCACTTCTTCCCTATCGGCAGCATAATCGGAAAACCATGCAGGCTGCGGCAGATGGGGCGCCGCATCGGCGTCTGCCGGCGAAAACCCAAACGATCCGCCATGCGCGGGATCGTCCGCCGCCACCCACGGCAGGGGCACACGACAGCCGTCGCGCCCCTTCTCACGCTTCGGTCCGTGCGTATTGGTCGCAGTAGGGTCTTCGAGTGCAGCCCACGGGATATCAGCCACCTCAAAAAGGCCGAGCTCCTCGCCCTGATACACGTATGCCGAGCCCGGAAGCGCCAGTTCAAGCAAAAGGGCCGCCCGCGCGCGGCGCTCGCCGAGTTCACGGTCCTCGTCATAAGACGACCCGTCACGTAAGAGCCAGTCGAGCGCAATCTGGTGGTAGCGCGTCGCCTTGATTTGCGGCAGGGCATAGCGTGTCGCCACGCGCGGCACGTCGTGGTTGGAGAGTACCCAGGTCGAGGCGGAATCGGATTCGACGGCTGCCTTCAAGCCCTTCTCGATTGCAGTGTGCATGTCATCATAGGTCCAAGTGGCCTTGGCAAACTCAAAGTTGAATGTCTGGCCAAGCTCGCTGGGACGCGCGTAGAGATACTGACGCTCGGGCAGCACCCACGCCTCGGCAACGGCGCTGCGCGGCGGATCATAGCGGTCGAACACGCGACGCCACTCGCGATAGATCTCGTGGACCTCGTTGCGGTCCCACAGCGGATGGGTGCCGTCGTCAACCATGTCATCGCCCTCGGCGAGATGCCACCGGTCGAGGTCATCGCGGTCGAGATCCTTGGCGAGACCGTGCGCCACATCAATGCGAAAGCCGTCGACGCCTCGATCGCTCCAAAACGCCAGGACGTCGCAAAAGAGCGCGTGAACCTCAGGGCATGACCAGTCAAAGTCCGGCTGCTCGGGCGTAAACATGTGCAGATACCACTGACCGTCCGCAACACGCGTCCATGCGGGGCCGCCAAAGTTGGCATTCCAATTGGTGGGAGGCAGCTCGCCATGCTCGCCGCGACCATCGCGGAAGATATAACGGGCGCGCTCGGGCGATCCGGGGCCGGCGGCAAGAGCGGCTTTGAACCAGGGGTGCTGGTTGGATGAATGGTTGGGCACGATGTCGACGATGACCTTGATGCCGCGCGCGTGAGCCGCAGCGATCATATCATCGAAGTCGTCAAGCGAGCCGAGACGTGGGTCGACATCGCAGTAGTCCGCCACATCATAGCCACCATCGACAAGAGGCGATGGGTAAAACGGGCTCAGCCAGATGGCCTCGATACCCAGCCGCTCAAGATAGTCCATCTTCTGGGTAATGCCCGCGATATCGCCCAGACCCGAACCAGTCGAATCCTTAAACGAGCGCGGGTAGATCTGATAGATCGCGGCATCGGACATCCATGAGCGCGAAGAGGACTTTTCTGTAGCCATGGGATAAGTCTCCCTTGCAACGAGGTTTTGCGAGATGCCCACGATGATACGCCCAAAGCTGACGTTCGCGACAAACAACGCCACAGCCACGACCCAAAACGCTCGCTCCCTCTCGGGTTCGAGCCCATGCGATGGGTACGAAAAAGCCCGGCTACCGTAGTAGTCGGGCTGCTGCGTTTGGAGCGGACAACGGGGCTCGAACCCGCGACCCCAACCTTGGCAAGGTTGTGCTCTACCAACTGAGCCATGTCCGC
>CABUQY010000186.1 GCA_902493915.1 uncultured Collinsella sp. | reverse complement strand
GTTGACGGAAAGCCGGCAGCTGGCCGCACTATCGCCAAGGCCAGCATCTTGCAGATACACGCCATAGGCGTGCACGTCCGCTCCGCCATCGGCGCCCGCGGCAACGACGCGCCCGCCGCCGCGCACGGCCATGTCGCCTGCGATCACGCCGGCGACCGCCTCGTCCGTAATATCGGCCCCGTCCGCCCGGGCATCGACGGTGCAGCCGTCCACCGCGAGCGCCTGCGAGACGTGGATCCCGCACTGCGAGCCCGTCGCCGTCAGGGTCCCGGTGCCGCGAAGCGTCAGGTTGCCCCACACCTCCATGCCGCACAGCGTAATGTCCGCATCGGGCGCATACGACTCCGTCACGGAGTTTTGCTCTGCAAGCGTCAGCACCAGGTCTCCGTCGGCGCCGATGGCCTCGCCCGCGTAGCCGTTAAGCTCCAGTTGGTCGGCATCGGTCCAGGCCCAGCCGGGGCCCGACACGCCCGGCTCGTAGTACGTCGCGCCCGCGATGATGAGGCTCTCCGCGCCCGCGGCATAAGAAGGCCCGCCCAGCAAAACGCATAGGCAGGCCATGGCAGCGATCGCGATGTGATGACGGCCGGTGTGGGACTCGGCGGCAAACATAGCCGCTCCGATCTTCGCAGGAGCCAATAGAATATGCACCAGAAAAATGCCCTGGTAGCAGCACCTATTAGTTTAGCGAGATCGATGTGGGAGCAAAGAGAAATCGCGTGGGCAATGTCCACAATTAGGTGTAAATAGTTTTGCCAGCCGGTGAAAGGGAGAATCAGCTTCCGAATTCGTCCTTCACGTTTCTGATGATGTTGTTTGATAAATGGTTCCGATAGTCCATAAAAGATGGTTCATAATAGATTTAGATGAAAAACCTTCGGATTTGTAAGGCGGGGTCGCTGAGACGGTACCTCCTAGTTTTATCAGCGTGCGCCTAACGATCGAGATCACATTCTCCCTCGCGCGCGAAGAAGTCTTGCCCTGCGAAGACTATGATCGGTTGGACAGGCCCGGCGTATATCGCGTACTTCCGTAGTTTTTCTTCGGAATATCCGTATTAAAAATACGGGCAAATTGACCAATTTGCTAAGCTACTTTATCCTGTGTTTCAAATAGACTCAGAAAGCAGAGGAGCCGTGCCATGCTCAAGAAGTTTTCGGTTTCAAATTTCAAGTGCTTCAATAAGCGAATTACATTTGATCTATCCGATCCCGCCAACTATTCATTCAATCAACAGGTAATTCAGGATGGCATTAAGGCAAAGGGCATCATATATGGTGCGAATGGCAGTGGAAAGTCCAATTTCGCCCTCGCGATATTCGACATTGTTCTGCATCTGACCGACAAGGAAAAGCTGCTCAAAAAATACTCGCCATACCGGTGCCTTAATTCAAAGAGTTCAATTACAGAGTTTCAATACGATTTTGTCTTCGACAATATCGAGGTCGTATACCGCTACGGGAAAACCGACCCACAGACGCTTGTATACGAGAGTCTGTACATTGCTGGCGTGGAGGTCTTGAGCTACAGGTTCGACGCTCAAACGGGCCATGTTGACCTGCCGGGCGCCGAGTCCCTCTCGCTTTCTACCGATCTCCCCACTGAGTCCGACAGGCTGTCGCGTGTCAAATATGTCAAGAGCAATGCAATACTGCGAGATGAGCCGTCTGCCAGGGCGTTTAGAGCCTTCACCTCCTTTGTCGACAACATGCTCATGTTCTACTCGCTCGATGAGCGTGGATATCAGGGGCTTTCGGTTGGCTCGGATATCTTTACCCAGGGCATTATTCGCGAAGGAAAGATGGAGGACTTCCAAGAATTCTTGCGCCAGCAGGGAATCTCCCTGAACCTCGTATCCGTGGACGTGAATGGAGTTCCCGAGCTTTATTGCAGGTTCGAGGGCGGTACCGTTCCGTTTGCGTCGGTCGCCTCGACAGGCACCATGTCACTTGCTCTGTACTACTACTGGTATATCAAGATGAGCAAGGCTTCCTTGGTCTTTATCGATGAATTCGATGCCTTTTATCACTTTGAATTGTCCCGGTCGATCGTGGAGATGCTACGGGACCTTGAGGGTGTCCAGGTTTTCATTACGACGCACAACACGGACCTTTTGACGAACGACCTCATGCGTCCCGATGTCTATTTCATTCTCAAGGAGGGGGAGATTC
>CABUQY010000185.1 GCA_902493915.1 uncultured Collinsella sp. | reverse complement strand
TGCTCATCTTCTGCGTCGGCGTCAACCTCATCCGTCCCCAGACCTTCCGCACGGCCAATATGCTCCCCTCCGTTGTCGTAGCCGTCATCTACGCCCTCTTGTTCTAAATCTATCTACACAGCGGTATCTCGAACATCTGTTTGATGCTGTGCTATGATATGAGGTCACCGAAGCTGCGTTAGGAGAGGAGAAGCGGTGGCCGACCAGGACATCAAGATGCTCATCGAGCGCATTATGGCCGAGGCCCGGACCCATCAGTCCGCTCGCTTCTCACATGAGGTCTACGCAGACGAGCCGATTCTCAAGACCGGCCGACAGATGCAGAACTTCCTCCCCGACCAGTACCGCAAGATGCGTGAGATATCGCGTTGGCAAGAAGACCCCAAGGGCGGCGCGGGCCGTTGGCTTTCGGAAGCCGAGCTTTTCTACCGCCAAGGCCTGCTGATGGCCGACTTTGAGGACGACTGCCCCTACAACGGCACCTTTAAGTCGTACTTTCCCACCTACAACGCCATGAGCGACCGGCAGTTGCGCGGCTACTTTACCTGGCGTGCCCAAGTGCGCCGCGGAACCGTCGAGGAAACGTCTACGTCCTTCGCCTTTCTGTATCTCTATGAGCTGATTTGCGGCATTGGCGTAGATGACCCGCTCGATGGTTTTAACAAGATCAAGGCCTTTTGGGATGCCTACCGCGCCTTCGAGCCCGACATCGACCGGTTTGCACGCGTGTGGTTGCAGGACTACGCCGTGTTCCACGGGCTTGACCCCAAGCTGCTTCGTGATTCTAAAACCGTCATGTTCGATAACGCCCTTATCGAGCTGCGGCGCGCGGCACGAGACCTTGTACCAGCACCGGCGCCGTCCGGCCAGACCCCCAAGCGTCGCAAAACCTCCGAGCCCACGCTCCCCCTTCCGCCCGATGAGGTGCGCGAGGAGCGACTCATGGCCGCCATCAACGCCCTCTCCACGTACAACCTAAGTAACTCGCGGCTCGACCGCAGCCACCACCGCGATCTGCGCCACGTGGCATGCGCCGTGTATGTCCGCATGGCGCGCTACTATGACACGCACCGAAAGACCGGCATCGTGGCGAGTTTATTTGGGGAGGAGACGGCCATGCCCTACACCATGTTTGCCTCGGCCGTATTCTTTGCGCCCGAGCGCCACGAGGACTGCGAATACCGCCTGGATCCTATCCATATCTACCGTTGCCAAAACGGCTTTTGGGAATGCATGCGTATCCATGGCAGTAGGCAAAAGAGCAGCAAGCTCGGTGAAATGATGCGCGCCTGCGACCAACGCCTGCGCCTGGCGCTGGACCCCGCCCATCCCCTTAAGGAAGAAAAGGTCCCCAAATATCTGGCCAAGATTATCGATGACGAGATTGTGGCATGGCTTTCATGGGACGCCGCACACCAGCCCGTCAAGATCGATATCGATCTGAGTCAGCTGGGGCACATTCGAAGCGCCGCCGCGCAAACGCGTGAAGCGCTTTTGATCGATGAAGAGCGCGAGGACGGCGCACCTGTGGAAGCCGAGGCGGCGGACTCAGGGCAACCGGAAGCCGAGCCCGTAGCCGACGCGATTGTCGAGGCGGTCGCGGCACCCATTCGGCAGGACGAGACCGACGAGCCGACCATATCCACCGAACAGTTTGGTGTCGTGGCACCGCTTCTCGCGCCGACGCCCGCGTTCGCAGCTGCTGCGCCCGCTGACGCCGCGACCGAACTCGCGCCCGCCGCAACCGCGTATCTTCGCGCACTGCTCGAGCAAAACGCAGCGCAAGCGACATCGGCAGTGGCGCACTCGGGCCAGAGCGAGGACATGCTCGTCGATACCATCAACGAGGCGCTCTTCGACCTGGTGGGCGACACCGTAATTGAATTTAGCGCGGCAGGGCCGCAGATTATCGAGGATTACGAAGCAGACGTGAGAGGATACCTTGACCATGAGTGATACCACATCCGCAGCGCCCCGCGTACCCAAACGCGTCGCTGCCGTTATCCTAAACTCGCTCAAGGGCGGCGTGGTCCCGCGCATCGGCCTTCCCTATATCACCGTGGGACGCGAGGTCGAGATTCGCGCCCTGCTCACCGATCTGAGTCTCATCGCCGACGGTGGCGCGAGCTTCCGCTTTCTGGTCGGTCGTTACGGCGCCGGCAAGAGCTTTTTGCTCCAGACCATCCGCACGCACGCCATGG
>CABUQY010000184.1 GCA_902493915.1 uncultured Collinsella sp. | reverse complement strand
GGAGAACAACAGTCAGCCCGAGCTCGTCATGCTCTTCCAGATGCTCAATACCGAGGCCATGAGCACGGAGAGCCCCCTGCACGAGTATTTCAACGACCGCTCGCGCGGAGCTATCGAGCCCGAGCCCGATGTTAACTGGAGCGTTCCCGAGGGAATCGACGCCACCGAAGCCATCTCGTGCGCGCTGGCGGCGATGTACGGATTGGAAGGCCGTTGGGTGGCGCGACCCGACGAGATCGACTATCCCGCCGAGTGGTCTAAGTTCGAGGACATCCTCTTTCCCCTTCCCCTCTGGGAGGGCTACCGTTAAGAGCGGCGGTATGCAATCGCCATTACCAACCGCAACGGCTGTGTCGATACAAAAAGGTCCGGGCTACCACCCGGGCCTTTTCTCTTGCGTTATTCCGTTTTCCTTAACGCGCCGGCGAGACCACGAGCAGCGCGTCGTGCTCAAAGGGATGCTGAGCCACGCGCACGGTGCCGTCACCGTTGTCGCGGACGGGCAGCTTGGCGATGCGCTTGTCCTCCATGTCGAGGACCGTCGCCGTCCAGCCGCGCGCGCCGTCGAGCTTAAACTTGAGCGCCGTGGTGCGCGGCAGGTACGTGACGACACGATCGCCAACGCGCGCCACGCGAATGGCCTCGCGTGCATCATCGAGAAGCTCCTGCGCGGGGACCACGGCAAGTGCGTCATCGCCAGCCGTAGCACCCAGACCGGCAAGCACGTGCTCGATCGCGCCAAAGTCCCAAACGCCCGCAAATTGCAGGCACTCCTGCCAGCGGAACGGCATGTCGAAGCCCTCGCCCAGCACCGAGCCCTGACTCTTGCTGGTCTGCCAGTTCCAAACACCGTGCGCGCCATAGGTCACACCCGCGCTGGCGCCGGCAAGGATCGACGACCACACGCTCGCGCGGCAGTCCTGCGCGGTGAAGCGCCAGTACACGTTGCGCGACGCACCCATCTGCTCGTAACAGGGCTCGGAGTTGACCATCGGCTTTTTGGGATAGTTGGCGATAAAGTCCTGCGGCAGGTGCCATGCCTCGGGCTGGCCCTCGTAGTTGTGACCGGGCTGGAACATGTAAAAGTCCAGGCGCTCCAGGTACTGTGACGGAATGGTACGGTTGCCGCGGTTGATATGCATGGTGCGCAACGCCTCGGGCGCGCGCTTGATGACCTCGTCGAGGGCATCCTCGTAATAGGCGATCGCCTCGTCGCTGGTAAAGTCGGTATCGCCCGTCACCACGTAGACGGGGTCGAACTCGCCCAGGTTCTCGACGACGCGGGCAACGTGGGCACGAACCTCCTCGCGCGGCATAACCTCGGCACCGCAATGCTCGGCAATCTTGGCGCCCCAGGTGCCGGGCACGTAGTTGCACCACATAAACACAAGTGCCGGACGAATGCCGTGCTCGACGGCATTACGGCACATGGCAGCAGCGCGGTCCCAGTACGCCTGGTTGGGACGGGACCAATCAAAATGCACGCCGTCCTCGCTGGCATAGGGCCAAATGCCCAGATCGGGGCAGCAGCGATCCCACTGCGGCAGCGTGTTGATCTGCAGCACGTTCATGCCCTGCTCGGCGCGACGGGTCAGATAGTAATCCCAATCGGCCTCGGTAATGCTCGTAAACGCGCTCCAGCACGTATCGGCAAACCAAAAGAACGGTTTGCCCTCGCACAAAAAGCCGTCCTGACGACCGTTAACGGTCAGCTTTCCCAAACTCATCTGCATGTCCTTTCGTTTGATAAAGGAGTTGCGAACCGGCAGATTCTTTCGCGGTAACCCCGCGCGAAAGCCTCCGTCGTTTAGCAAGCCCTTGTGGGCGGGCACCTCCCATCCCAATCAGTCTACCTTGTAAGAAGGGCCCCGCCGGGCTTGCGCCTGACGGGGCCCTGTCGTGTAGGTAAGGTCGTATGTGACCGAATGGCTTGGCCTTAGGCCTCCATCTCGGCGAGCTCCTCCTTGGAGAAGCCAGTGGCAAAGACGACGGCGGCTGCGATGACAAAGGAGATCGCCATACCGACGATAGCCCAGACGGTGTTCATCTGGCCACCCTGCAGGTAGTTAGTGAAGACCAGGAAGTTGGAGGCACCGCCGGCCAGGTAGTAGGTAACACCCATGAGGCCGGAGAACACAGCGCCGATGGCACCGCCGATGAACATACCGAGCATGGTGCGACGGAAGCGCATAAGGATACCGAAGAGCGCAGGCTC
>CABUQY010000183.1 GCA_902493915.1 uncultured Collinsella sp. | reverse complement strand
TAAGTTTATCGCGAGTTCCGCACGAACAGGAGGCCACTTAATGTGGCCTCCGTCGTGAGCAGGACTGTAGAGCAGGAAACTTAGCCCGTGCCGGGGCCGCTGAGCCCTGACCGGCGGGATGCACAGGTTCAGATGGGGCTTTGATGCATGGGTGGTCTGTTGTTGTGCAAATGGGTATCATACTGTGGTTATTGCATCGACTCTGCGATGCATGTTTGTACGTTCCCGGCGGTCGGTTTGCCAGAAGCGCCCCGTCGGTTGTTTCAGACCCGTTTCGAAGAAAGGAAACAACACTAACCTATGGCAGCTAAAAAATCATCTCCCTTGAAGATCATCCCGCTCGGCGGCCTTGACGGCATCGGCAAGAACATGACGGTCTTCGAGTGCGGCGACGACATGGTGCTCGTCGACGCCGGCCTCATGTTCCCGGATGACTCCCAGCCCGGTATCGACCTGGTGCTTCCCGACTACACCTATGTTTTGGAGAACGAGGAAAAGCTCCGCGGTATCGTCGTCACCCACGGCCACGAGGACCACACCGGTTCGCTTCCGTATCTGCTGCAGGACCTCAACAACAAGGTGCCCATCTTTTCGAGCAAGCTGACGCTTGGCTTTATCGAGGGTAAGCTTTCTGAGTTCCGCATCCGCGCACCCAAGTTCCGCGAGGTCAAGGGCGGCAGCCATGTCAACCTCGGCGGCATCTCGCTCGACTTCTTCTCGATGACGCACTCCATCCCCGGCGCTCTGGGCGTGTTCATCCGCACCAATCAGGGCACCGTTATGCACACCGGCGACTTTAAGCTCGATCAGACGCCCATCGACGGCGTCACGCCCGACTATGCCGCTATCAGCCGCTTTGCCAAGCAGGGCATCGACCTGTTGCTGTCCGACTCCACCAATGCCACGGTTCCCGGCTTTACCAAGTCCGAGGCCGAGGTTGGTCCCAACCTGCTGCATGCCATCAAGAACGCCCCGGGTCGCGTGTTCGTCGCTTCGTTCTCGAGCCATATCCATCGTTTGCAGCAGATCTGCGATGCCGCCCGCAAGTGCGGCCGTAAGGTCGTTGTGACCGGTCGTTCCATGCTCACCAACACCCGCGTCGCGCGCGAGCTGGGCTACCTCAACATCGACGATGCCGATATCATCGATGCCTTCGATATCGATAACCTGCCCGACGACAAGATCGTCGTCATGTGCACCGGTTCGCAGGGCGAGCCGCTGTCGGCCCTGTCCCGCATGGCCAATGGCGAGCACAAGACGCTCTCTATCCACGAGGGCGATACCGTCATCCTCTCGGCAACTCCCGTTCCCGGCAACGAGAAAGCCGTCCAGCAGGTCGTCAACAGCCTGGCCAAGCTCGGCTGCGACGTGTGGGATAAGAACCGCGCTCTTGTCCACGTCTCGGGCCACGGTAGCCAGGAGGAGCTCAAGCTCCTGATGGCCATGGCCAAGCCCACTTACTTTATGCCGGTTCACGGTGAGGCCGTGCATCTGCGCGCCCATGCCCAGCTTGCCCGCAAGATGGGCATCAAGGACGATCATATCTTTATCCTCGATAACGGCGACACGCTCGAGATGCGCGGCGGTATCGTCAAGCGCGGTACGCCCGTCGAGTCCGGCGTCGTCTACGTCGACGGCCTTCGTATCGGCGATACCGACCCCATCGTCTTGCGCGATCGTCAGAAGCTCGCCAATGACGGTATGGTTACCGCTGTTGCCATCGTCTCGCTTAAACACAAGAAGATCGAGGCCATCGAGTTCTCGGGCCGCGGCGTCTCGTTTGCCATCGACGACCAGTTCTCTGAGGATGCCTCCGCGTCCATCATGAAGACGATCGAGAAGGGCAAGTTCAGCTTTACGAGCAGCGGTTCCGATGCCATTCGCAAGGCCGTGCGCGACTCGCTCTCCAACTTTATCTGGAGCCGTACGCGCACTCGTCCGATGATCATCCCGGTCGTCATGGAGGTTTAGTTTGGCGCGCGGATCTGCACAAAACGCCAAAGGCAATAAGGCCAACAACCAACCGGCATCTGCTAAGGGTGCCGGTTCCCATCTGCGTGCCAATAAGGGTCACGAGTCCGAGTTCGATGATTTCGAGCCCTTGGTCGAGCCCTCGGCCAACCGCGATATCGCCGGCGTGGTCATTGCCGTCTTGGCGATTGCGTCCTTTATTGCCGTGATTTCTCCGGCGACTGCGCCCGTTACGGCTGCGGTTG
>CABUQY010000182.1 GCA_902493915.1 uncultured Collinsella sp. | reverse complement strand
CGGCGCTCGATGCAGGCGAAGACGGCTTTGTGCCTTATGGATGCATTGTCTCGGAGGGCAAGGTGCCTGCTGTCGTGGGCACCGGTGAGGTTCCCGTTTTTGCCATTATCGCGCCCGAACTGCTGGAGGGCATCGGGTCTCCTCTGCGTGAGTTGCTCGGTAGCATCTGCGCCGCGGCCTAATATTTGCCATAAAAGGACGGGTTATTTTTGGTTGGTAAAGCGTTTGACCTGCCAAAATAAGCCTGTCCCTTTTTAATCGGTTGCCGTTTGGGGGGCCGATTGGCAACGCTCGCTGATTGTAGTCTTGACCTGCGCTAGAATAGTGGCATCTGAATGTCCGGGCGCATGGAGGCGTGCGCCCGTATGCTGAGGAGGACTCTATGGCAACTGTTGCCGCACCTATCGATGCTACGTCGACTGCCGCTTGGAAGGCACTCGAGGCTCATCAGGAGAAGCTTGAGGCCGATGGTATCGACCTCAAGGCCTGGTTCGCCGCCGATGCCGAGCGCGTGAACAAGCTGAGCTTTGACGCCGGTGACCTGCACTTCGATCTGTCGAAGAACCTGGTGACCGATGAGACCGTCAAGCTGCTGTGCGATCTTGCCCGCGAGGTGAAGCTCGAGGAGCGCCGCGACGCCATGTTCTCCGGCGAGCACATTAACACCACCGAGGACCGCGCCGTCCTGCACACCGCGCTTCGCCGCCCCGCAACCGAGAGGGGCCAGCTCATCGTCGACGGTCAGGACGTCGTCGCCGACGTGCACGAGGTCCTCGACCGCATGTATGCCTTCGCCGAGCGCGTGCGCTCCGGTGAGTGGAAGGGCGTTACCGGCAAGAAGATCGAGCACCTGGTGTCCATCGGCATCGGCGGCTCCGATCTGGGCCCGGTCATGGCCTACGAGGCTCTGCGTCCCTATGCCGACGCCGGTATCGACTGCCGCTACATCTCCAACATCGACCCCAACGACCAGGCCGAGAAGCTCAAAGGCCTGGATCCCGAGACCACGCTCGTGATCATCGTCTCCAAGACCTTCACCACGCTCGAGACCCTCACCAACGCTCGCGAGGTCAAGACCTGGATGCTCGAGCAGCTCAAGGCTCAGGGCGCCATCGATGGCTCCGATGAGCAGAACGCCGAGGCCGTGGCAAAGCACTTCGTCGCCGTTTCCACCGCACTCGAGAAGGTCGAGGCCTTCGGTATCGACCCCGCCAACGCCTTCGGTTTCTGGAATTGGGTTGGCGGCCGCTATTCCGTTGACTCCGCCGTGGGCCTGTCGCTGATCGTCGTGCTCGGCCCCGAGCGCTTCCAGCAGTTCCTCGAGGGCTTCCACGCCATCGACGAGTACTTCTGCAACACGCCGCTCGAGAACAATGCCGTCGCGCTGATGGGCCTGCTCAACGTCTGGTACGTCAACTTCTTCGGTTCCAAGAGCCACGCCGTGCTGCCGTACTGCCAGTACCTGCACCGCTTCCCGGCCTACCTGCAGCAGCTCACCATGGAGTCCAACGGCAAGCATGTCCGCTGGGACGGCAGCGCCGTGACCTCCGATACCGGTGAGATCTTCTGGGGCGAGCCCGGCACCAACGGTCAGCACGCCTTCTACCAGCTGCTGCACCAGGGCACCGTGGTGGTCCCGGCCGATTTCATCGCCTTCGCCAATACCGCCAACCCTGCGACCGACAGCGGCCAGGATGTCCACGAGCTGTTCCTGGGCAACTTCCTGGCCCAGACCAAGGCGCTCGCCTTTGGTAAGACGGCCGATGAGGTGCGCGCCGAGGGCACACCCGAGCAGATCGTCCCGGCCCGTTGCTTTGAGGGCAACCGTCCGACGACTTCGATCTTCGGCGACACGCTGACCCCGTTCGCGCTCGGCGAGCTCATCGCCCTGTACGAGCACATCACGTTTGTCGAGGGCACGGTCTGGGGCATCGACTCCTACGACCAGTGGGGCGTTGAGCTGGGCAAGCAGCTTGCCAAGCAGATTACCCCTGCCTTCCACGACGACGCCGCCAAGGCCGAGCAGGACGCTTCGACTCAAGCGCTTATCGAGTTCTATCGCACGCATCGCAAGTAGTCGCTGCTGTTAACGCGTCGCGCCTTATAGTCAGGGGCCCGTATCCTATCGGATGCGGGCCCCTTTGCTTTGCCGTGGTCCCGGGGCGCACGGCCTTTGTGGAACATCGCCGGGGCGCCGCGCGCTGCGAGAACCCTGCGCCTAGATCTCGGTCTCCGCATGGCCTCGCTGCGCCTCGGGCAGCT
>CABUQY010000181.1 GCA_902493915.1 uncultured Collinsella sp. | reverse complement strand
TGGGCTACACCACCTGGGGCCCGATCGACCTGGTGTCTGCCGGCACGGGCGAGATGTCCAAGCGTTATGGCTTTATCTATGTGGATCGCGACGATGCGGGCAACGGCACCCTCAAACGTTCCAAGAAGAAGAGCTTCGACTGGTACAAGAAGGTTATCGCCACCAACGGCGAAGATTTGGCCTAGGCTTTCCCGATAACCGTAGCCTCCTAACCAAGGCGCCCGGCGAGTATGTGCTCGCCGGGCGCCTTGCCGTCTGCGAATTTTGGGACATGCGGCCCGCTTTTTCGACCCATCTGTCGGTACACTAAAAGCACTATGGGTACCCGCGAGCGACATATCGGCCACGCGGCCGCCCGATCCGCTCCCGTGGCGGATCCCAGGGGCGGCAGGCTCTTCGCCATGCCGCGATTCCTTGTTGGCATAACACATCAGGTGTACCGCCACCGCGTCTTTGCTATCGCCGGTGTCATCACCGCGCTGTTCCTCATGCTTTTGGTGGTCTTGCCGTCGCTGTTCGCCTTCGACCCCAAACTTTCCAACGCCGTGCCCGCCCATAGCGAGGTGTCCGAAGAGGTCGTGGATGCGCTCGTCCATTCGAGCTCTCTCCCGCTGCTTGTCGCCGCAATAGTATTTTCAATTTGGGGCGTATCGGTCTATCTGCGCTGTTTGGACTATGTGTTGCGCCGCCGCCTTGTTGCCATCGCCACCATCTGCACCCTGTGGATGATCGAAGTCATTCTCAAGTACAAGTCGTTCACGCCGTTCTATGCCACCGTGCTGTGGTACCTGTACTACGTGCCCATGACGCTCATTCCGCTGCTCTACCAGTTGTGTGGCCTGCGCCTTGCGGGCCTGGAGCAACACCGCCTGGGTCGCCGCTACTGCGTTGCGCTGTGGATTGTGGCCATCCTGCTTATCGGATTTGTGCTCACCAACGATTTTCACCAGCAGGTCTTCCGCTTTGACCGTACAAGCGACACCTGGAGCAACGATTACACGTACGGCTGGGGTTATTTCGCTGTCTTAGTGTGGACGGCCTTTAACTTCGTGGCCTTTTTTATCCTGGTTGGTCGGTCCTCGTTCTTTCGCATCCAGCGTTTCTCGGGTACGGCGGCGCTCGTACTGCTGGGTGGCGCATTCTTTGCCATCTCGTATGCGTTGCGCGTGCCCTGGGCATGGAAGCTCAACTTTTCGCTCGTCTATTGCGTTCTGTGCGTGGTGGCGATGGAAATCTGTCTCGATTGCGGTGTCATTCCGTCGTATCACGACATTGCCGGCATCTTTGACACCTTGCCGCTTGACCTCAAAGTTCTAACGCGCGACCTGCAGGAAGTCTATGCCACGCCGGTGTCAAAGCCAACGCCGGTAGGCGTGCGCGAGGAGTTGCGGACCCAGGAGCACGGCCGCGCCCATGCCTTTGCCGTGGCGTCCGATCCCGATGTGATGTACCGTGCCTTTCCACTGCTGGGCGGATCGGCCCTGCTCGCCCAAGACGTGTCGGAGCTCAACGAGCTTAACCGTGAACTGGCACATCGTCGCATGGAACTGCAGCGTCAAAATGAGCTGCTCGCCGCCGACTACGACCTTAAGACGCATTTGGAAGATCAAGAGGCCGAGACCTTGCTGGTCCAAGACGTGGATCAAGCGCTTGCCCGCGCGCTCGAAGGGATGTACGACCTGCTGAGCTCGCTGCCGCCGTTGACCGACGAAGTGTCTTCGCACGAGCGTTACCGCATGCTGCAGCGCGCCAAGATGCTCGTCGCCTATTGCAAGCGCAAGGGGTCACTCACGTTGGCGCAGCACGGGGAGAGCGGCTTTGATCGCGACCGCATTCAGCTCATTGCCAACGAGCTCGCAAGCGACCTGCGCACCATCGATATCGATTGCGCCTCGATTATCGCCATACGGCGCCCGTTGCACGCCAGTACAGTAAGCGCCCTGTACGACTGCGTGTATGACTTTGCGTTTTTTGCCTACACCACCGACCATCCGGCGCTTATGTATCACTTGGGCGACCATGACCGATGCAGTGTCGAGCTGCGTGCCACGCTTTTTTCCAACGATGATGAAGATCTTTCGCAGACGCCCGCTGCGCAAGAGCTCGAAAGCGCTCTGCAAGGGCGCAACGTGGCATACCGCCTTGAGGGCGAACCCGGCCAGTTGCGTATGATCGTGTTGATGCCGCGGGCGGGTGAGTGACGATGCAGATTTCGCTCATCCTTCCCCAAATCGTTGCACTCGATATTGTCTTTGCCCTGGCTGCGTGCCTGCAG
>CABUQY010000180.1 GCA_902493915.1 uncultured Collinsella sp. | reverse complement strand
GACGGAGCCGCCGTGCTTGTTGTACTTAATGCTGTTGTCTAACAGGTTGATCATGATCTGTCGGATATGGGTGGGACTGCCGACCATGTATGGCCCCGTGGCGTACGGCAGACTATTGTCCTGCATTGTGATGCCGTTACTGGACGCGCGGAGCTTGCACAGCACCAGCGTATCGTCACAGAGCTCTTTGAGGTTAAAAGGCACATGTTCCAGTGTTAGTTTGCGGTCTTCGATCTTGCCCATCTCGAGGATGTCGTTGATTAGCGAGAGCAGGTGATTGGCGGCAACGCGCGCCTTGGCACGGCTCTCGCGGGCGACTTGCATATCGCCTTCCTTCAATTCTTCAATTTCGATAAGGCCCAGGATACCGTTGAGCGGCGTACGGATGTCGTGGCTCATGCGCGTGAGGAATGCCGTCTTAGCGGCGTTGGCAGCATCGGCTTTTTTGCGCTCGGTTCGAGCGCGCACGAGCGCCCAGATGAGCAGGACGATGCCGACCGACAACATACCGATGAGGGTAGCTGCAATGGCGGTGCGGTTGCGATAAAGGAATTGAAGCGTGTTGGATTCCTGGGCCGTGTACGACGTGGAGGAGTAATTACTTGCGGAGAGCGATTCTCCGGCATTGATGATGCCCTTGTTGATGATTCCCAGCAGTTCGGGCTTGCCGCGCGACATCAAGCACGCGAGGTCACAGGTGTCAGGGAGCTCGACCGTCTCGCAGTCCTCGAGATCATAACGGTCACCGATGGTTTTTACGCGTGAACTGGGAGCGACGATGCAGCGCGCCGTTCCCTTCCTGAGGGCGTCGAACGCTTCATCGTCGGATTGGTATTCGGTTACGGTCGCTGTGGGGAATAGACTTTCAAGTGCATTTCGGTTGACAAACGATGATTTGGTACAGGCGATGTTCTGAAGGTCTTTTTTCAGGTTACTGCCGGTGTGGATGGCGGTGAGGGACATGGTCCCCAACGATACCGACTGCACAACGCCTGATTGCTCGGCAAACCAGTAATCTCGGTATGCCGGCAGCGCAACGTCTATGCTTCCCTCTGACAGGTCCTTTGACATCATCTTGTAGCTATCAAAGGCGACGGTTTTGACCGTAATGCCAAATTTATCGTGTAGCGTCGTCGCAAGCGATGCGAGCGAGCCTTCCATTTTGCCGTCTTCGTCTTCGTTGCAGTAGGGGAGTTTGCCCGTAATGTAGCCGAGCGTGATGGTGTTGTTGTTTGCTTTGAGCCAGGAACATTCGGGGCCGTTGAGCGATGATGAACCGCTGTTTTGGGCCGAGTAGTGAGATTTGACTTCGTCGTTATAGCGTGGGTTGACGCGGGCGATTGCTGTCATGGCGGCATTGATGTCGTCCATCAGGTCGGGGCGGCTTTTGGGGACGGCAAAATAGTAGTCGCTCGACCCAATGTAGAACATGGGGGAGGCACTGGGCGACGAGGTCGTGTCGTTCATGATGACGGCATCGACCTCGCCGTTTGCCAGCGCATCAAAGAGAACGGAGTTTCCGTCATACTCCTTGTATGTGCAGGCGATTCCTTCGTTGGCGAGCCATTGCTGGCCAACGAAGGTTTGCATAACGCCGGGGTTGCAGCCGATGGTAAGGCCTTGGAGCGCTCGGGGGTCACCCTTGGCCAGATCGTCGCGCTCGGGCCTGGCATAGATGTAGTAGCGCTCGGTGCCCTCGGGGTTCGATGAGAAGAGCAGTTTTTGGGCGCGTTCTTCGGAGTAGGAGATGTTTGGCATGAGGTCAATCTCGCCGGCTTCGAGCTTCTCCATAAGCTCGGTGAAGGTGCCGGAGACGTATTCGTACTGCCAGCCGGGTGTGTAGTACGAGAGGGTCTGGAGGTACTCGTAACCCCATCCCGAGAGACGCTCGCCGGGGGTGCCGTCCTGGAAGCCCTCGTTGTTGACGAGCCAACCAACGCGGACCGTTTTGACCTGCTGACTAGAGTCATCGGCAAAAGCCTGGACAGGCGCGATGGAATTCAGCACGGCAAGCGCGGCAAGCGCGACGGCCAGGGTGCGATATATAACTGAACGAAGGACAGCGGAAGCTCTCACATGCAATCCTAACGAATCGAGACATTACCGCATAAGGATACCAGCTCAGCCTGCCCAGTCGGCAGCTGCATCGCTAAACGATCCCGCCCGGCAGTTGGGGACAGTCCCTTTCTGCCGGCACAGACGATATGAGCAGGACATAAAAACATTGAGAGCCCCTGCTGCATGAAAGACCGCGGATTAGGCCGACAATGGTGAGTGTCTAAT
>CABUQY010000179.1 GCA_902493915.1 uncultured Collinsella sp. | reverse complement strand
GCATCGGTATCCACCACAACAACCTTTTTGGCCTTCTTACCGCTCGCGCCATCGCTGCAGCAGCTCTTTCCGTGTGTCGAAGCGACAATGCGACGCAGTCCAAAAAACATGCCGACGGCAATGACGGCCAACACGATGAGATTCGCAGGGTTGAGCAAGTCGCTCATGCGTTCCCCTTTCAAGTAGCACTATCTAGATACCCCCATGGGGTGTCCCCATCTTAACCCAAAATCATGTCTGTTCGGTCAATTAGTTTCCCTCTTCAAACTTTTTTGTTGGCCATGGCTTACTTTCGTGTATAAGTTTTCCTAGGCTAACAACTGAGGACCCGAAAGGGGCATCGTGACTCGAACCATTGACATCCCAACATACCAAACGGCTGTCGTGCGCAACTGCTCCCCTACGCTCGCAGGTATCAAGCCGGCTTCGCTCTTTACCTATCCCGGCGTTTACGCCAACCAAAACGGAAAACCCAGCGCCGCCCATATCGAAGAGCGACGCTCTCGCCTGCTCGCCGTCATAGCCCAATGCAACCGCGAGCTCCAGCCACTCGGGATCCATATGAGCGTTTTGGTCTGGCGCCCCTGCGGAGCGCTCATCTATGTGTACCGCCCTGCAGACCTCATGCGATACCTCTCCGACCCCCGCGCCACGACGGCGCTTGCCGCCGAAGGTTACGATGTCCACAACCTGCCCGCATCCCTGGTGCATCTCGCCGCGCGCATCACGCTGGCAAGCAGCAATGCCGCAGAGAGCGCCTATGACGGCAGCGTCTGCGCGCTCGCGCGAAATAGGCACTGCGATACGGGGTGCATGTGCGAGTTCCCCCACGAAATTGGCTATTTTTTGGGCTATCCCTACGAAGATGTCCATCAGTTTATCGTCCAGCACGGCGAAAACTATAAGGTCTTTGGCGCATGGAAGGTATACACAAACGTTGAGCAGGCGCTCGCGACCTTCGATTCCTATCGCGCATGCACGCAATACCTTACCTACATCTATCAACAGGGCTGCACCCTGGAACAACTTGTCCAGGCAACCCGATAGAGCATACAAAACGCGGCCGCACGCCGCACAACCGAAAGGAAGACATATGAGCAAGATCGCAGTCGTCTACTGGAGCGGTACAGGCAACACCGAGGCCATGGCAAACTTCGTTGCCGAGGGCGCAACCGGTGCCGGCGCCGAGGCAGAGGTCATCTCCTGCGCCGACTTCTCTGCCGACAAGGTCGCCGAATATGATGCCTTCGCCTTCGGCTGCCCCGCCATGGGTTCCGAGGAGCTTGAATACGATGAGTTCCAGCCCATGTGGGATGAGGTCAAGGAGACCCTCGGCGACAAGAAGATCGTCCTCTTTGGCTCTTATTCGTGGGCCGAGGGCGAATGGATGGACAACTGGAAGGCGGACGCCGACGAGGCGGGCGTCAACGTCGTGGACTCCACCATCTGCTACGACACGCCCGACGACGAGGGCGAGACCGCTTGCAAGGCCCTCGGAGCCGAGCTCGCGTAACGAACCCAGGGCCTCCAAGAGAGCCTGCATCAAAGCGCATCCCCATCCCTACAAAAGAGCGGGGCTGGATTCAAGTCCAGCCCCGCTCTTTTGCAACGGCAGTTACATCAACCGGCTACGAGATATTGCCCAAGAACGCCTTGGTGCGCTCGCTCTTGGGGTGGTCGAAGACCTCGCTCGGCGTGCCCTCTTCCACGATAACGCCGCCGTCCATAAAGACGACGCGATCGGCGACGTCGCGAGCAAAGCCCATCTCGTGGGTCACCACGATCATGGTCATACCGTCACGTGCCAGGTCGCGCATGACGCCCAATACATCGCGGACGAGCTCGGGGTCGAGCGCCGACGTGGCCTCGTCAAAGAGCATCACGTGCGGGTTCATCGACAGGGCGCGGGCGATGGCCACGCGCTGCTGCTGGCCGCCCGAAAGCTGACTCGGCATAAAATCGATGCGCTCGGCCAGGCCGACCTTGGTCAGCTCCTCGATGGCGATCTTCTCGGCCTCTTCCTTACTGCGCTTGAGCACCTTTTGCTGCGCAAGCATGACGTTCTTTTTAACCGACAGGTGCGGGAACAGGTTGAACTGCTGAAACACCATGCCCAAGTGCGTACGTACCTTATTGAGGTCGACGCCCTTGGCACACACATCCACGCCCTCAACGACAATCGAGCCGCTCGTGGGATGCTCCAGGCGATTGATGCAGCGAAGCATCGTCGACTTGCCCGAGCCCGAGGGGCCCAGGACCACAACGACCTCACCTTTGTGCACGTCCAGATCGATAT
>CABUQY010000178.1 GCA_902493915.1 uncultured Collinsella sp. | reverse complement strand
GTGGACGGCGGCTTGGCTACGAGCTGAGGCTGAAGATCTGGATGGCCGGGTGCCGTTGCTGGGAGTGCAGGCGTTACTGGCGATGGTCACTTTGGGACTGGTATTTCCGCCTGCTAGCAAAAAGGCCTCCGGAGCTGTTGCTCTGGAGGCCTTTCGTTTACTTGCAAATGCGCGCGTTAGTTGTTCTTGGTCAGGCGCTCGACGTCGTGGGCGATCATGTATTCCTCGTCGGTGGGGATGACCATGACCGTGACGGAAGAGCCGGCGGCGCTGATGACCTGCGGACCGTTGCCCACGGCCTCGCGATTCTTGTTGTTGTCGATGCGTACGCCCAGCCACTCAAAGCAGTCGCAGAAGGCCTTGCGGATCGACCAGTCGTTCTCGCCGATGCCGGCGGTAAAGGTGATGGTGTCCACGCCCGCCATGGAAGCGATCATGGAGCCAGCCTGCTGCATGGCCTTGTAGGCGAACATATCGAAGGCGAGCAGGCAGCGCTCGTCGCCCTCGGAGGCGCGTGTACGGATGTCGCGGGCGTCGTTGGAGATGCCCGAGATGGCAAGCAGACCAGACTGCTTGTTCATCATGTCATCGACTTCCTGATAGCTGTAGCCGCCCTCGCGCTGGAGGTAGCACACGGTGGCCGGATCAATGGAACCGCAGCGAGTGCCCATCATCAGGCCGTCGAGCGGCGTGAGGCCCATCGTGGTGTCGCGGCACACGCCGTCCTCGATAGCAGCGAGCGAAGCACCGTTACCCAAGTGGCACGAAAGCAGACGGTGGCAGCGCGAACCCAGGATCTCCTTGGCCATCATCCACTCATAGCGGTGGCTCGTGCCGTGGGCGCCGTACTTGCGCACGTGGTACTTGTCGCACACGTCCTTGGGCAGCGCGTAGGTATAGGCGACCTCGGGCATGGTCATATGGAACGAGGTATCGAAGACCGCCACGTTGGGCAGCTTCGGATACTTCTCACGGCAATACTCAATCGCCGCGGCCTCGCCGTAGTTGTGCAGCGGGGCGAGCGGGGCCACCTCGAGAATCTTGGCCATAACCTCGTCGTCGACAACTGCGGAATCATCGAAGTGCCAGCCGCCCTGAACGATACGATGACCAATGCCATCAATCGTAAAGTCGGTCTTCTCGAGCTCCTCGAGCACGCGAGCGATAGCAGAGCGATGATCGGGGAAAGGGACCTCCTCGGTCTGCTTGGCGCCACCGTTCTCGGAGTGGCCAAAGATGCCCATGTCCGAACCGATACGTTCGCAGTTGCCCTTGGCGAAAACCTCGCGGGTATCGGTATCCAAAAGCTGATATTTAAGGCTTGAGCTGCCGGCGTTGACAACAAGTACGTTCATGAGACTCCTTTGCAGTGCAATACGGTCGACGCAGACCCCTTAAGGCGGCCGCATTTTAATAAGAAGTTATCACAACTTGATAAATAGCTATCAAGCATATCGCCCAACGAGCACAAAAGAGGGGCCGAACGGCGCTCGGTCGTCCAGCCCCTCCCCTCTTGCAATTACTTGCCGTTGACGATGCGCTCGACGTCGGAAGCGATCATGAACTCCTCGTCCGTGGGGATGACGAAAATCTTGACCTTGGAATCCTTGGCGGACAGGCACCAAGCGCCGTCGCCGCGCAGGGCGTTGCGGGCATGGTCCATCTTGACGCCCATAAAGGCCAGACGGTCGGCCACGCCAGCGCGGACAGCCGGAGCGTGCTCGCCGATGCCGGCGGTAAAGACCAGGGTGTCCATGCCGCACATGGAAGCAGCCATCTCGGCAGCCTTGGCGGCAATCTTGTAGACAAACATGTCGAAGGCGAGCTGAGCATCGGGGTCACCAGCGGCGGCGAGCTCCTCGACGTTGCGGCAGTCGTTGGTCTTGCCGCCGGTCACAGCCAAAAGGCCGGACTTCTTGTTCATCATCTCGTCGACCTCGTCGAAGGTGTAGCCACCCTCGCGCTGCAGGTAGCACACGGTAGCCGGGTCGATGGAGCCGCAGCGGGTGCCCATCATGACGCCATCGAGCGGGGTGAGGCCCATGGTGGTGTCCATGCACTTGCCGTCCTCGATAGCGCACAGGGAAGCGCCGGAGCCGATATGGCACACGACGACCTTGCGAGCCTCGCCGTTGGTCATCTCGGCAACCTTCTTGGAGATGTAGCGGTAGCTGGTGCCGTGGGCGCCGTACTTACGGATGTGCAGCTTGTCGCAGACGTCCTTGGGCAGGGCGTAGGTCTTGGCGACCTCGGGCATATTGAAGTGGAAAGCAGTGTCGTAGACCGTGACGTTGGGCAGGTCGGGATACTGCTCC
>CABUQY010000177.1 GCA_902493915.1 uncultured Collinsella sp. | reverse complement strand
GACCCGATTTTTCGGCCTGCGTGCTGTGCGGAGACCCCATGCTGTCGTATTTTTCGCCCCAGGCCGGCGGGCTCATGTGCGGGTCGTGCGCTTCGAGCGTTCCGGGTGCCGAGTTGGTGTCGACCGGTGAGACCGCATGGCTGCGCGCCCTCATGTCCATGACCTTCGATGCGCTCATGGCCGAGCGAATCGACCCGCATACGGCGGCGTTCCTGCTCGGGCTTTCGCATGTGTGGGCGGCGACGCATACCGACCAGCGCCTCCGTGCGATGGAATTCATGTTGGGTCGGTGATGATGCGCAGGGGCGGGCTGCTTGTGGTAACATATCGGCCTGTTGGTACCTCGACCTTGGTTGCTCGCTCCACCGGCGGCTTCCCAGTCCGAGGCGAATCGAGTCGCCCGAGGGCGACGCAAAACGAAAGGTGAAACAATGACTGTTTCCAAAGAGCGCAAGGCGGAGCTGACTGCCCAGTTCGGTAACACCCCGGTCGACACCGGCAACCCCAAGGTTCAGGTCGCCATCCTGTCCGAGCGCATCAAGGAGCTGACCGAGCACATGAAGTCCCACCAGAAGGACTTCCACACCCGTCGTGGCCTGCTCATGCTCGTCGGTCGTCGTCGTCGTCTTCTCTCCTACATCAAGAAGAACGACATCGTCGAGTACCGTGAGCTCATCAAGGCTCTGGGCATCCGCGACAACATCCAGTAGGATTTGTACATGCTAAGAGCGTCCTGCGCAGCGGGGCGCTCTTTTTGTGTAAGGGCGTGAACAATCACGCTCTGAAGCGTGGCGGGGGCAGGGGGCCCGCGTCACATGAGAAGCCCGCAGGCAAGGGGCCTGTGGGGTAAAGGAGAACAATGACACTCGTATCCAAGACCTTTGAGCTGTACGGCAAGACCTACACCTTTGAGTCGGGCGAGCTTGCCAAGCAGGCCACCGGCGCCTGCCTGGTCAAGCAGGGCGACACCACGATGCTCGACACCGTGGTCGTCTCCAAGGAGCGCAAGAACTACGACTTCTTCCCGCTGACCGTCGACTTCAACGAGAAGATGTACGCCGCCGGCCGCATCCCGGGTGGCTACCTCAAGCGTGAGGGCCGTCCCAGTGAGAAGGCCACGCTCACCGCGCGCATGATCGACCGTCCGATTCGCCCGAGCTTCCCGGACGGCTTCCGCAACGAGGTGCACATCGTCGCCACCTCGCTTGTCGCCGACCAGGTCAACCCCTTTGACGTCATCAACGTCATGGGTGCTTCCCTGGCCATGACGCTCGGCGGCGTGCCCTTCGAGGGCCCGCTTGCTTGCGTGCGCATCGGCCGTAACGTGGAGACCGGCGAGTTTATCGTCAACCCCACCTACGAGGAGCGCGAGAACTCCGATCTGGACCTGGAGCTGGGCGGATCCGCCGACTTCATCTCGATGGTCGAGGCCGGCGCCGAGGAGATCTCTGAGGACGACATGCTCGCCGCCATGAAGTTTGGCCAGGAGGCCCTCGCTGCTTTCTGCCGGGCTCAGGACGAGTTCGTCGCCGATTGGGAGCAGGTAAACGGCCCCATCGTCAAGAAGGAGTACCCGCTCGACCAGCCCGTCGAGGAGGTCCAGGAGCGCATCTTCGCTCACTACGACGAGATGGCAGCTGCCCTTCGCGATGCCGACAAGCTCTCCCGTATCGGTAAGGTCGAGGCTCTGAAGGAGTCCATCCGCGCCGAGTTCACCGAGGAGGAGCAGGCCGCTTGGGAGCGCGAGATCCCCGTGGCGCTCAAGAAGCTCGAGAAGAAGGCCATGCGCACCATGGTCGTCGAGACTGGCGAGCGCGTCGACGGCCGTGCCGCCGACGAGATTCGCCCCATCATGGTGAAGGACAACTACCTGCCGCTCGTTCACGGCTCCGGTTTGTTCCAGCGTGGCCAGACCCAGGTGCTCTCGGTTCTTTCGCTCGGCATGCTCAACGAGGGCCAGCGTCTGGACACCATCGAGCCCACCGAGGGCAAGCGCTACATGCACCACTACAACTTCCCGCCGTTCTGCACCGGTGAGACCGGCCGCATGGGCAGCCCCAAGCGCCGCGAGATCGGTCACGGCAACCTGGCAGAGCGCGCTCTGCTTCCGGTGCTTCCCGACGAGAACGAGTTCCCCTACGCTATCCGCGTCGTCTCCGAGGTCATGGAGTCCAACGGTTCCTCTTCGATGGCTTCGACCTGCGGTTCGACTATAGCACTTATGGATGCTGGTGTTCCAATCAAGAAGCCTGTTTCAGGCATTGCGATGGGTTTGATTGAGCGTGTTGAAGAAGACGGAACGAGCAAGATGGCAATCTT
>CABUQY010000176.1 GCA_902493915.1 uncultured Collinsella sp. | reverse complement strand
TCGACGCAAGCGTTGGCGAGGTCGTTGAGCTTGGTCACCATGAGCATGAGGATGAGTGGTAACGCCACGCCCAGCAGGCGCAGACAGGCCTTCGATCCCGTGATGAGGCCCGTGTCGGTGATAAAGCTCCACACCACGTTGCCATCGCGCATAAAGGCTAGCTGGAGCACCAGCATGATAAGCGCGAGCGGAATCAGCAACTTGAGCAGCGAGAGCAGACGATCGACGACGCCGGCATAGGCGCCCAGCGCAAGGGTGAGTGCCAAAAAGCCCAGCAGCGCCACGTAGGTGTCGGACAAGAAGATGCCGACGATGACGGCGGCGGCGAGGCCCAGTTTGACGACGGGATTCAGGCTATGCAGCAGCGTATCGCCCGGCATGTAGTCGATGACGTTAACCACGGTGGACCATCTCCTTGGTAATTCGAACGACATCGGTGACCTCGCTCACCTGCGCAAAAGCGGGCGAGACGGAAGATGCCAGACGGCGCGAGAGTTCAATAACCTGGGGAGGCTCCACGTAGGCACGCCGCATGAGATCGATGTTCGAGAATAGCTCGTGCGTGCGGCCGCGGTCGAGGATGCGACCGTCGGCCATTACCACAATGCGCTCGGCAAAATCCGAGACGACTTCCATATCGTGGCAGACCATGATAACGGCGCAACCGCGCTCGGCCATGGTGCGCACCGTTTCCATGACGGTCATGCACTCGCGGTAATCAAGGCCGCTCGTGGGCTCGTCGAGCACCACGATTTTGGGCTCTACGACCACGACGGAGGCGAGTGCCACCATTTGTCGCTGGCCGCGCGAAAGCGAGAAAGGCGCCTCGTCGGCCGGCAAGCCAAAGCGGTCGATGACGAGTTGGGCACGACGCAGAGCCTCGGCGCGGTCCATGCCGCCAAGCTCCAAGCCAAAGGCGACCTCGTCGAGCACGGTGTCCTTGCAGATTTGACGGTCAGGGTTTTGGAAGAGGGTTGCGACCTCGCGGGCAATGCGGCTCGTGGGGACGGTTGCAGTATCCAGTCCCGTGACGCGCACGCTGCCCGAGGCGGGCTTGAGCAGACCCGTGAGCAGCTTGGTGAGCGTGGTCTTGCCGGCACCGTTCTGGCCGACGATGCCCACGAGCTCGCCGGGATAGAGCGTCAGGCTAAGGTCGTGTACGGCGGCGCCGCCATTGGGATAGGCAAACTCAACATGGTCGAAGGTGAGTACGGGTTCTGCGTCCTTGGCATGAGGGCGCAACGACGGTGCATGCGGGGAACCGGCGGGCGCCTGGGCTTCGATGGCCGCGTGTGCGGGGTTGATGATGCCCGAAATCAGGCGCTCGGCCTCATCGACATCCAAGCAAGGGGTACCACTTGCCAGACCATCGGCCTCGAGGCTATTGAAGATGCGCGTGACGCGAGGGCAGTCGACGCCGATGACACGGAGCTCGTCGGTATGCGCGAAGACCTCGTGTGGCTCGCCCTGCAGCGCGATTTCGCCATGGTTGAGCACGAGCACGCGGTTGCAGTACTCCGAGAGCAGGGCGACCTTTTGCTCAACGACGACGATGGTGATTTCAAGTGCGCGGTTTGCCTCACGCAGCGTCTCGAAAACCAACGTGGAGCTGGCGGGGTCGAGTGCCGCGGTGGGCTCGTCGAGAACCAAGACGCGCGGACGCATGGCGAGGATGGCGGCGATGGCTACCTTTTGCTTCTGTCCGCCCGAGAGGGTGGCGATCTCGCGGCCGCGCAGGTCGCTGATGCCGACGGTCTCGAGCGTTTCGCTCACGCGCTGCTCGATCTGGTCGTGGGGAACGCCAAAGTTCTCGAGGCCAAAGAGCATCTCGTCCTCGACGACCGAGGCGACCATCTGCGTGTCGATGTCCTGCAGCACACTGCCGACGATTTGCGACACGTCGGTCAGCGAGACCTCGCAGGTGTCGTGGTCGTCAACCATGACGGACCCAAAGAACGTGCCGGTGTAGTGGTGGGGCACGGCACCCGACAGGCAGGCGGCAAGCGTGGACTTGCCGGCGCCCGAGGGCCCGATGATACCGATGAAATCTCCCTTGTTCACGCCGAGCGAGATGTGGCTGAGCGCCTGCTCGGTCTGCGTGCCATAGGAGAACGAGACATCGTCGACGTTGATGATCGTTTCCATGGATACCTTTCATAGTCATCGGGGACGTTCTTAAATGACTAGTCGTTTAAGAACGTCCCCAAAAGCTAGTTGTTTGGGACAGTCTTTGGTGGTGAAGCACGGAGACGGCTTTACGAGGGGCCCCAGGTTGGCGCGAAAGAGGAGCGAAGCGTACTTGGGTACGCGAGCGACGAATGAACGCCAAGATGGGGTGG
>CABUQY010000175.1 GCA_902493915.1 uncultured Collinsella sp. | reverse complement strand
GGGCTCGCTACAGCGGGGCGGCCGCCGGAGTCAGCTGCTTGATGTAGGCCCACATGCGCTGCTTAGCGGCCTTGTCGGTGAGTGCTGCCTCAAAGCCGTCGAGTGCGAGCACGCGGCGGCCCTGCACATGGGCGACCAGGCCGGGCTTGAGCATGGCGGTGTCGAAGTCATCGATCGCCACAAGCATATCGGCGTAGGTCTCGCGCATGGCGTCAGCCGCGTTGTTGTCGAGCAGTAGCACCGCCTCGGGGTCCAAGGCCTCAAGCGCCTCACGGAACAGCTCGCA
Organism: uncultured Collinsella sp.; assembly: GCA_902493915.1. Lineage (GTDB taxonomy): Bacteria > Actinomycetota > Coriobacteriia > Coriobacteriales > Coriobacteriaceae > Collinsella. Next base: position 2,070 of record CABUQY010000175.1, on the reverse strand, counting down.
CGGCAGAGTCTCGCCCACCGCGACCGCTCCGTCGCCCACGCCGGCGACGCTTGCCAGCACGCAAAAATCCTCGGGCGCGTAACCGATGGCCCCAAGCGCCTTGCGCAACGCCGCGCCATCCGGGCCGGCGGCAAGCTCGCCACCCGAACGCTCGGCCTCGTCCAAATCGCCTTTGACCAGCACGATCGGCGAGCACGCGTTGCCCGCGATACGCACGCCACGGACCGCAAGCGATGTGAGCTCTTGCTCGGCCGCCTGGGCGATGGCTTCTTTTTTCTGGCTTTGTGACGTGGACATGCGCTCTCCAATCGTTTGCGTGCCCACCATTATATAAAAGAGCTGCCCGCGAGTGGTTGCTTTGCGGGCGGCTGGGTATAAGCACGGTCGTACTGAGTTTTACGCGGCTGAGCCGCGTCACATTATGGAGGTCACCATGGCTGACATTAAGCAGATTACCCCCGAGAATTTCGATTTCATCGTTAACGACAGTCTACCCGTGCTGGTCGATTTTTGGGCACCGTGGTGCGGGCCCTGTCGATCCCTCTCGCCCATCGTTGACGAGGTTGCCGATGAGCTGGCGGGCAAGCTTGCCGTTGCCAAATGCAACGTCGACGACAACCAGGACCTGGCCATGAAGTATGGCGTCATGAGCATCCCCACGCTGATTGTGTTTAAGAACGGCGAAGAGATTGACCGCTCGGTTGGCGCTCTGCCCAAGGCGAGGCTGCAGGCGCTGCTGGAGAAGCATCTGTAATACGCTTGTTACATGTTGCCGTCTGCCTGCCGTCCATGAGCGCTTTTACGCCGCTCGCCGGACTTCTGAATGCACCGAGTGCAACCACGGATAGTATGGTAGTCACAAACAGCCCCCAGTGAACGGGTGCGGGTCGCACAGACTCGTACCCGTTTTCTTATGTAACTGCGCGCAGAGCGGGCGTAGTAAAATCTGAACCACTGAACTGCCCCATACAAAAGGAGATTTCCCATGCATGATGTTGGAATGAACATGAGCCAGCTTGCCATGAGCGTCAAACAGGTCGACGACACCATCGAGCTCGCTCATGAGTGGAGCCATCAGCTGCTGCATGCGACCGAGAATTTTGACATGGAGCGCATCGGCGCCAAGCTCGAGGCCGCCATGGCCGCGCTCCACGAGGCCCACGACGCACTCGAGGGCTACGAGGAAGCCATCGAGGCCGACCACAACTCCGTCGGCTCCGTGAAGCTGGTGTAAGGTGGCCGAACACGAGCACTGCTGCGGGTACGAGCACGAGCATCCGCACGGGGCGGACGGTGACGCGGGCTGCCACTGTAGTGGCTCCGGCTCCGAGCTGGTCCGTTTTTCGGTTACCGCACCCGACGACCTGCTGCGCCGTTTTGACGAGCAGATCGCGCGCCGCGGCGACGTGGCCAACCGCTCCGAGGCCGTGCGCGATTTGATTCGCGCCTCGATCGCCAAAGAGCAGATGCGCACGCCCGATGAACACGTTATCGGGTCGCTCACCATGATCTACGACCATCACACCGGCGATCTGACGCGCCGCCTGGACGAAGTGCAGCACGACTACACCGACGAGATCGTATCGACCATGCACGTGCATCTGGATCACCACAACTGTTTGGAGATTCTGGCGCTCAAGGGTCGCGGCGAGCGCGTCTACGAACTAGCCGACCGCCTGCTGGGCCTGCGCGGCGTTAAGCACGGCGAGCTCACCTGCGCCGCCACCAAGCAGAGCCTGGGGCTGTAGCGGGATTTCCCGCAGCGCACCTGCCAAAAAGGGACAGGTTTGTTTTGGCAGGTTTAGCGTTTTACCTACCAAAATAAACCTGTCTATTTTGGTCGGTTTTGATGAGGAGTGTCGCATGCGGCATGTGCATATTCATGTGACGGGCATTGTGCAGGGCGTTGGCATGCGACCGTTTGTGTATCGCGAGGCCATGACGCATGGCATTTGCGGATGGGTGCTCAATGCGGGCGACGGCGTGCATATCGAGGCGCACGCTCCGGCCGATGCGCTCGATGCTTTTGTTGCCGCGCTTTCTGAGCATGCGCCTGCGGCAGCTCGCGTT
>CABUQY010000174.1 GCA_902493915.1 uncultured Collinsella sp. | reverse complement strand
CTATTCCACCGCAACTTATAAAAGGGGCATCAGAGATGCGGGCCGCCAAGCACTATGGCTACGGGCGCCGGCGTCATGATCCCCTACGCGTCAGCGCCAAGTCCTAGGGGGCTAGACGGATTGCATCGATAATGCGCGCGCAGCGCTGTGTGGCAGCGAGGGGCATGACGGGGCTCTCGAGTTTCCCTGCCCGGATGAGCTGGGTCGCATGCTGGATTTCGCCGTAGAAATCATCGACCTCAAACGGGGCATTTATTTCGAGCATTCGTCCGTCGGAGTACTTCACATGGGCGAGCTCGGGGCGATGGAGACGCTCGATTTCCAACGAGCCCCGCTCACAGGCAATCGTTAAGCGGCTTTCATATGCTGCTTTGCCGTCGCACGCCATATGAATGGGTATGCCGCCGACGCTCATACGGATCTCGTCGGCCCAATCCACGCGGCCGCCCGATACGTCACGCCAGCGAACTACACGAGACGAAACATCGCACGCACCCGCAAGTAGATCCTCAAACCACCCGACCGCATAGCAGCCCATGTCATATAGACAGCCACCCTGCAACGGGTCGAGCAGATAACTCGAAGGGGGCTCACCATAATCGAGTTTTTGCACGCTTTCAATCGAGACGATACGGCCGAGCTCGCCCGACGCAAGCAAGCCCTTCACGCGAGTACGCATCGGACAAAACCGATTTTTCATCGCCTCCATAAACAGCACGCCGTGCTCGCGAGAGGTGGAGGCAATCGAGAGAGCCTCTTCTTCATTCAAAACGGCCGGCTTTTCGCACAGCACGGCCTTTCCCGCGCGCAGTGCCCGACAGACCCAATGCGCATGCATGCCATGCGGAAGAGCCAAGTAGATTGCGTCGACATCGGGGTCGGCAATCAGCGCGTCATAAGCCGCATTGCCGTTATCGTCGACCGAGGCGTGGCCATGCGCAGCATCGATCGAAAACGCTCGGCAAAATTCCTCGACATGTGCAGGAGTGCGACCGGTCGCAGCCACAAGCCGCGCCCCGTCCACCTCCTTGAGCGACGATGCAAATCGATGCGAAATGCGCCCAGCGCCCAAAACGCCCCAACGAACCTCACGTAAATCATCACATGAATCCCGATGGTCCACGACAGCCCCCCCTCAGTTGCGGTGAAATAGTTCCTGTTTGGCCCCTATTCTGCCGCAAGCAGGAACTATTCCATCACAAGATATAAAAGGGTCATGAGGAGCGTGTTTTGCCGAAGACTTTAAGCATGGCCGTTACGGGGCCCGGCTGGAAGCGTCGGCGCACGTCATCGAGACGCTCGGGGATATCGATATGCTGCGGGCAGTGGCGCGCGCATTTGCCGCACTTGACGCAATTGCTCACCAGCTTGGGCTCGCTCGTGCGCACCGCACTCGCCGTAAAGTATTGCGACAGCCCCGTAAACCAGCTGTGCGCATAGCTCGCGTTGTAGGCGGCAAAGCAGCCGGGAATGTTGATACCCTTGGGACATGGCATGCAGTAGCTGCATCCCGTGCAGGGCACGCGATTCGATTTTTCAAACTCATCCAGCACGTGCGCGACCGTGTCGAGCTGGTTGGCAGTCATCGAATTCGGCAATGCGAGGTCTGCCAGTGACGAATTCTCATCCACCTGCGCGGTATCGGTCATACCCGAAAGCAGCATCGTCACCTGAGGATGATTCCACACCCACGAAAGACCCCAGGCGGCAGGAGTGCGCAAATGCGGGTCACGGGCACTATCGAGCACGGCGCGGGCCCGCGGAGGCAGTTTGCCCGCCAGGCGTCCACCCAAAAGCGGTTCCATCACAAACACCGCGAGCCCGCGCTCGGCGGCTGCCATGAGTCCCGCCGTTCCCGCTTGGTAGCGCTCTCCAGCGTAGTTGTACTGGATCTGGCAAAAGTCCCACTCGTACGCATCGAGCATCGTCAGGAAATCCGCCACGCTGCCGTGGTACGAAAAACCGATCTGGCGAATGCGCCCCGAAGCCTTTTGGCGCGCAATCCAGTCCTCGATGCCCAACGCCATCACACGTTCCCACTGGGCGGGCGAGGTAATGTTGTGCATGAGGTAATAGTCGATATGGTCGGTCCGTAGGCGGCGCAGTTGCTCGTCGAAGAACCGGTCGAAATCCTCCGCGCATTTGCACGAAGCATGCGGCAGCTTGGTTGCGAGCAAAACCTGGTCGCGCAAGCCCAGGCGCTCAAGCGACGCACCCACGCACGCCTCGTTGCCGGGATAGAGATAGGCCGTGTCCAGGTAGTTAATCCCCTGCTCCACCGCACGGGAGATGATGGCGTCGGCGGTCTTCGCATCCGGGCGTCCCGGCGCACCGGGAAACCTCATGCAGCCCAGACCCAACGCCGAGATACGGT
>CABUQY010000173.1 GCA_902493915.1 uncultured Collinsella sp. | reverse complement strand
GGCCGGCGATGAGTTCCTGTGCGCGCAGCTGATAGGCGAGACCGTCGTCGTATTCGATCTTGACGCCGTCACCATGCGCGCTCACGGGAGTATCGGGTGCAGGCTTGCCGGCCTCGATGCCAAGCATGGCATCGCGCAGCAGGAAGGCGGCACCGCGCACGGCCTCGCCGGTCACGACCGTCTGACGCGAGCCAGACGTGGTGCCGGAGTCGGGCGCGTTCTCGGTGGAGCACTCGCCGTTGGCAATGCAGCGAAGCGGCAGACCGCATGCCTCGGCAACGTCCTGCAAAAAGACGGTGTTGCAGCCCTGGCCGATGTCGGACGTGGCGGCATAGACCACGGCCACGCCGTCCTCGATGCGAATCTTGCAGCGGCCGGCATCGGGCAGGCCCACGCCCACGCCGGCGTTCTTCATGGCGCAGGCAATGCCGGCGTGTCCGGGATGCGCATAGTAGGCATCCTTGACCTCGAGCAGCGTCTCCTTCAGCGCCGTGGAGCAGTCGGCAATCTGACCGTTGGGCAAAACCTCGCCCGGCTCGATGGCATTGCGGTAGCGAATCTCCCACGGATCCAGGCCGACCTTCTCGGCCAGCAGGTCGATCAGACTCTCGAGCGCAAACTCGGACTGGCAAACGCCAAAGCCACGGTACGCGCCGGCGGGCGGGTTGTTGGTGTAGTAGCCAAAACCGCGAATGTCGGTGTTCTGGTACTTGTAGGGACCGACGGCGTGCGTGCAGGCGCGCTCGAGCACCGGGCCGCACAGCGACGCGTAGGCGCCGGTGTCAAAGTTGATCTCGCAGTCCAGACCGGTAAAGTTGCCCTCGGCGTCGCAGCCCAGCGTAAAGGTGCCGTCCATGGCGTGGCGCTTGGGATGGAACGCGAGCGACTCGGCGCGCGTGAGTTTGCACTTCACGGGACGCTGGAACTTATATGCGGCGAGCGCGGCCAGGTGCTGGATGGACACGTCCTCCTTGCCGCCAAAGCCGCCGCCCACAAGCATGGTCTCGACGACCACGCGCTCGGGCTCGTTGTCCCAGCCAAACATGTGGGCACACTCTTTGCGCGTGTCGTAGGCACCCTGGTCGGTCGACTGCACCTTGACGCCGTTCTTGTACGGGAAGGCGACGGCGCACTCGGGCTCCAAGAAGGCATGCTCGGTAAAGGGCGTGGTAAAGCGCCGCGTCACGGTAAACGCGCTTTCTGCCAGCGCCTTGGCGGCGTCGCCGCGCGTCACGTGACGGCTCTGGCACACGTTGTCCTTGAGCTCCACCGTGTTGCCAAAGGCAAAGAAGCTGTCGTGCAGGCGCGGGGCGTCGGCAGCCTTGGCCTCGACAATGTTGCGCACGGGCTCCAGCGGCTCGTAGTCAATCTTTACGAGCTTCTTGGCCTTCTCGAGCGTCGCCTCGTCCTCGGCAACCACCAGCACGATGGCGTCACCCACGCAGCGGGTGATATCGCCCTGGGCGATCATGACGTCCCAGTCCTGGATAAGGTGGCCGACCTGGTTGACCGGCACGTCCTCGGCGCGCAGGATGCCCACCACGCCGGGCAGGGCCTCGGCTTTAGAGGTGTCGATGGAGAGCACGCGGGCGCGCGGATACTTGGAGCGCACGGCGCTGGCATAGGTCAGGCCCGGCTGATCGAGCTCGTCGATGTCGTCGGGATACTTGCCCTCGCCGAGCACCTTCTTGCGCACGTCGATACGGAAGGCGCGCTTGCCCACGCCGTAGTCATCGCCGCGCTCCAGGTCCTCATCGATCTGCTTTTCGCCGCGGAGCACCGCAGCGGCCAGCGAGATGCCCTCGATAATCTTTTTGTAGCCGGTGCAGCGGCAGACGTTACCGCGAATGGCGTACTTAATCTGCTCCTCGGTGGGCTCGGGGTCCTCGGCGATGAGCGCTGCGCCCGCCATGACCATGCCGGGAATGCAAAAACCGCACTGCACGGCGCCCACGGCGCCAAAGGCGTACACAAAGGCCTCGCGCACGTCCTCGGGCAGGCCCTCGACGGTTACGATGTTGCGACCGGCAGCAAGAGCAGTGGTCAGCACGCACGCCTTGACGGCCGCACCGTCCACATGGATGGTGCAGGTACCGCAAGCACCTTCGGAGCAGCCGTCCTTGGCGGAATGGATATGCAGGTCGTCGCGCAGGTAGCGCAGCAGCGGTTTATTCTCCGTCGTCGTGCGCTCGACGCCGTTAACGGTAAAAGTGAATTCCTGTGCCATGGTGATTCCCTTCTACACGCCGGCGGCGATGCCGGTGCGGTCGTGGATGGCGCCATGCGGGCAGACGACGGCGCACATGCCGCACGACAGGCAGTCCACGCCGTCGATATGGGCGCAGTTGTCCTCGATGCGGATAGCGCCGGCAGGGCACTTTTTAGCGCACATGC
>CABUQY010000172.1 GCA_902493915.1 uncultured Collinsella sp. | reverse complement strand
GCGCCTTCAACAATGCGTTCGAGCTGCACGGAAAGGTCGACGGCGTTGTCGTTGAGCGCATGGACGCTGGTGCGCACAAGCTGGAGCGCCTCGTCAACCGTGCGTTTGACGTCGGCGAAATCGGCGGCGACGCCGGGCTCGTCGGCGTGGACGACGCGCAAGGCTTCGGCTTGCAGTGAGGCGCGCGTGAGCTGGTGGCCCACGTTATCGTGAATCTCGCGCGCGATGCGGGCGCGTTCGGCGAGTGTCGCGAGCTCGACTTCGTAGTCCTGGCGGTCGGCAAGGTCGCGGTTGCGCGCTTCGAGCACGAGGGCTCGTTCCTGCAGCTCGTCGCGGATACGGCGCATGCGCTGCTGTTCGCGCTCCAGCTGGGCGGTGCGTAGCGATAACAAGGTGGCGGCAACCGAGAGGATGGCAGCCAGCAGGAGCGTTCGGGCGGTGAGCGTGTTGGTGCGAAGGTTCGCGACGAGCGCAAAGGCAAAGACGGAACAAACGCCCAGCACGACCCAGACGCGCTTACGGCGCACCCGCCTCGCGATGTCATAGAGGGCGAGGGGCGCAAACGGCACAAACGGCGGCACGAAGACGGCCGCGATGATGTAGACGTAGCTCGCGGCATCGCTTGCGCGGCGCGTGCGTTCATCCTGTGCGACCTCGGCCAGCGAGGTGGCGATAACACCAAGGCAAAACGCCGCGACCAGGCGAGCATCCACAGCAAGACCCATGGCGGCTGCAATACAGCACGCTAGCACGATCGATTTGTCGAAAAGCCTGTTCATACGGGTATTGTACGCGAAGCCGCGCGTGGTGGAGGGCCCGCCTGCGCAACCGTGACATTCCTCCCGCGCGGCAAAGCGGGGGTGCCGGCGAGACGCGCAACCAGGACCTGCACTCGTGACAAAGCTCACTGGTGCGCGCCACCCGCTCCTGCGATGATGCAGCCGTACCAGACCACGACCGACAGAAGGGCTGCCTCATGACAGACATCGTCCACGTCGAAAACCTCGTCAAGCGCTATGACGATCTTATCGCGCTCGACCACTTTAACCTGAGCATCGCTCCCGGCGAGATCTTTGGCCTGCTGGGCCCCAACGGCTCGGGCAAGACCACGTCCATCAACTGCATCCTGCAGCTGCTCGCCTACGACAAAGGCACCATCGAGCTGTTCGGCGAGCGCATGACGCCCGCCCGCTACGACCTCAAGCGCCGCATCGGTGTGGTGCCGCAGCAGGTGGCGGTGTTCGACGAGCTCACCGTGCGCGAGAACATCGACTATTTCTGCAGTCTCTACGTCAACGACCGCAAGCGCCGCCGCGCGCTGGTGGACGAGGCGATCGACTTTGTCGGCCTGGGCGACTTTACCAAGTTCCGCCCCGGCAAGCTCTCGGGCGGCCTGGCGCGTCGTCTCAACATTGCCTGCGGCATCGCGCACAAGCCCGAGCTCATCTTTTTTGACGAACCCACGGTAGCGGTCGACCCGCAAAGCCGCAACGCCATCCTGGAGGGCATCTGCCGCCTGCGCGACGAGGGCGCCACGGTGGTGTATACCAGCCATTACATGGAGGAAGTCGAGCAGATCTGCAGCCGCATCATGATCATGGACGGCGGGCGCGTGCTGGCTCAGGGCACCAACGACGAGCTCAAGCGCATGATTCAGATGGGCGAGCGCGTGACCGTCGAGGTCGGCGCCGTCGAGCCTGCCACAGTCGAGCGGTTGCGCGCCCTCGAGCATGTGCTTTCGGTTGAGCTGTCCGGCGGCGAGCTCGTCTGCACCTGCGAAGCGAGCCCGCACAATTTGGTCGACATCCTCGACACGCTGCGCGCCGCCGACGTGGCGTTCGGCCGCGTGTGGAGCGAACCGCCGACCCTCAACGACGTGTTCCTCGAGATCACCGGCCGCGAGCTGCGCGACTAGGGGGCGGCCATGTTCAGCACCATCATCACCACGCTCAAGACGCTGCTGCGTCGGCCGAGCACATGGGTCTGGGGCGCGGTCTTTCCCATCGCGCTTTCCACGATGTTCATGTTTATGTTTGCGAACCTCAGCTCCGACGGCACGGTCGACCCGGTGCCGGTTGCCGTCGTGGCGGACGAGGCCTGGGATGCCTCGACCTTTAAGGACGTGGCAGCTTCGCTTGCCAAGGCAGGCGACGACCAGCTGCTCGATGTGAGCGAGTACGAAGACTTGGCTGCCGCGCGCAAAGCGCTTAAGGACGGCGAGGTCGCGGGCATCTATATGGTCGATGCCGCGGGTGCGCCCAAGCTCACGCTGCTTTCGAGCTACGACAACTCGCGTGCCACGTCGGTGCTCACCGACCGCAGCATCTTGGAGACGGTGACGAGCTCGTATACGCAAAATGCCGAGCTCATGGCCCAGATTGCCCGGAACGACCCTGCGGCGCTCGCCGACCCGGAGGCGG
>CABUQY010000171.1 GCA_902493915.1 uncultured Collinsella sp. | reverse complement strand
GTTTCGTACTCCAACACCAACGTCAAGCTCATCGGCATCTCGGGCGGCGTGTCCTACGGCGCCCTGGGTATGAGCCACCACTCCGCGCAGGATATCGCCGCCATGAGCGCGATTCCCAACATGCGCGTGTATCTGCCGAGCGACCGCTTCCAGACCGCCGAGCTCGTGCGCGCCCTGGTCGCCGACAACAAGCCGGCCTACATCCGCGTGGGGCGCAACCCGGTCGAGGACGTGTACACCGAGGATGAGTGCCCGTTCCAGATGGATCGCGCCACCTGGGTGCGCCGCGGCACCGATGTGACGCTTGTCGCCACCGGTGAGATGGTCCGCCACGCCGTGGACGCCGCCGACCTGCTGGCCGAGCAGGGTATCTCGGCAACGGTGCTCGACATGTACTGCGTCAAGCCGCTCGATGCCGAGGCCGTGATCGAGGCCGCCGGCGCCACGCGCGCCGTTGTGACGGTCGAGGAGCACAGCCCCTTCGGCGGCTTGGGTTCTATGGTCGCGCAGGTGGTGGGCGAGCATTGCCCGCGTCCGGTCAAGTGCCTCTCCCTGCCCGACGCGCCGGTCATCACCGGTACGAGCCCCGAGGTCTTTGAGCACTACGGCCTGACGGGTGCCGGAATCGCGCAGACCGTCGCCGAATTCCTGCCCGCAGAGTAACTTGAATGTGACAAAGGGACCGTCCCTTTGTCGCATTCGTTTTGAAAGGGGTGGCCATGGGCCGCTACATCATTGGAATCGATCAATCCACGCAGGGCACCAAGGCGCTGCTGGTGGACGAGGGCGGCCATCTGATTCATCGTGCCGACCGCTCGCATCGCCAGATCGTCAACGAGGCCGGTTGGGTGAGCCATGATCCGGCCGAGATTGCCGCCAATGTGCTGGCCGTGGCGCGCGCTGTGGTGGAGGAGACCGGGGTCGATCCGGCCGACGTCGCCGGCATTGGCATCTCCAACCAGCGCGAGACCACCGTTGCCTGGAATCGCGCGACGGGCGAGCCGCTGTGCGACGCCGTGGTGTGGCAGTGCGCCCGCGCCCGCGAGCTGTGCGACAGGCTGGCCGCGCGCGAGGGTGTGGCCGATCTGGTGCGCGACACGACGGGTCTGGTGCTCTCGCCCTACTATCCGGCTGGCAAGATGGCCTGGACCCTCGCGAACGTTCCCGCGGCTGCCGAGGCCGCGGCAGCGGGCGAGCTTTGCCTGGGCACCATCGATGCCTGGGTGGCCTGGACGCTCACGGGCGGCGCGGAGTTCCGCTGCGACTGGTCTAACGCCAGCCGCACACAGCTCTTTGACCTGCGCCGTGGCTGCTGGAGCGAGCCGGTGTGCGAGGCCTTTGGCGTCGACGTGGCCTGTCTGCCACAGGTGACCGATTCCGATGGCCTGTTCGGCACAACGGACCTGGGCGGCTTTTTGCCGGCACCCGTGCCCATTCACGGCGTGCTCGGCGACAGCCACGCGGCCTTGTTTGCCCAGGGCTGCCATAGCCGCGGCATGGCCAAGGCGACCTATGGCACCGGCAGCTCGGTCATGATGAACGTCGGCGACGAGTTCGTTGCCAGCTCGCACGGGCTTTCGAGCTCGCTCGCATGGCGTATGGACGGCGTGACCGAGTACGTGCTCGAGGGCAACGTGAGCTACGCCGGCGCCGTCAAGACGTGGCTGCGCGATGATCTGGAGCTCATCAACAACCCCGAGGAAGTTACCGACCTGTGCTACGCCGCCAATCCGGCGAGCCGCGTCTACTTTGTGCCGGCGTTTACCGGTTTGGGCGCGCCGCACTGGGCGAGTGACGCCGAGGGCTGCGTCTTTGGCATGACGCGCACCACGGGTCGCGCGGAGTTCGTGAAGGCTGCCGACGAGTCGATCGCCTATCAGATCTTTGACGTGATCGATGCGATGGTCGAGGATTCGGGTGCGGCATTGGCCGAGCTTCGTGTTGACGGCGGTCCCACGCGCGACGCGTACCTGATGCAGTTTGAAAGCGACTTGGTTGGCTCGCCCATCCGCATCGCGAGCAACGACGAGATGAGTGGCCTGGGTGCGGCCTGGGCCTGCGGTATTGCGCTGGGCATGTACAGGCGCGATGTCGTCGACGTCTACGGCGCCCGCGGCATCGTGGAGCCTGCCATGACCGCCGACGAACGCGCCAAAAAGATCGCCGGCTGGCGCCACGCTGTCAAATCAACAATTGCATACACTGCCTAGCATGATTTTCCTGGGACGGGGATTAAAAACTCACTGATCCCCGTCCCAGGTAGCTTATTTGGGACGGGGCTTTTTTGACTGGTATGATTGGTGCGACCATTCGAACCAGCTAAAAGGGCCCCGTCCCTAATTGACTAACGAGAGGATCTGCCATGGAGCGCATCGCGAGTTTTTCCGTTGACCATCTGCTGCTTGAGCCCGGCGTGTATGTGAGCCGCATCGACCGCGATCCGGCGACCGGCGCCGCCGTCACCACCTTT
>CABUQY010000170.1 GCA_902493915.1 uncultured Collinsella sp. | reverse complement strand
GGGGTGCACGAACGAGGTACACGGCAATAGCGATAATGACCGCCAACGCCAGCACGGCAAACGCGATGCCATGCCCCTCGCCCATGCTAAAGGCAGCACCGATATTGCGGACAAATAGAAAGTCGATGACACCGGGGATGACGGTCACATGTAAAGCGTCGCCCACGGCACGAACCGCAAACTTGGTCAGCTGGTCAAGAAGCAGCACAACGAGCGCCACCCCACCAGCAACGCCTAACCGCCAACGCAAAGGCGGCGTCATATCCCCAGTACGACCCAAATCAATCCCCTACCCTCAAGAACATCGAATTCCGTTTAACGCAAGTAAACATCTTATATTGCCACAAGCAGAGCGCACGACATATCCACCAACGCAAGCGAAATAACCAGCTAAAAACGAAAGCGGCATTCCGAAAAACAGAATGCCGCTTGGACGTGACAAAAGTTGACGTTGGGGACGTTCTTGTTTGACAGTCGTTTAAGAACGTCCCCAACGGTTAGTTCAGCGCATCAGCACAGCGCTTGCAGATGTGAGCGTGGCCGTTGTACTCGCCGACGGTGGTGCGGTAGTTCCAGCAACGGTCGCAGCACTCGCCCTCGGCAGCCTCGATAGCTACGGAAAGCTCCTCGCCCTGGGTCAGCTTAACATCGGAGACGATGTAGAACTCGGCCAGGTCGACAGCCTTGTCGCCGGTCAGCAGCGCGTACATCTCGGCGGGAACGACCGCCTTGACGCGGACCTGCTGGCTCTTAGTGAAGGTGCCGGCGGAGCGGGCATCCTCAAGGGCCTTGGTCACGGCGCTACGGAGCTCGAGCGAAGCCTCGAGCACGCCCTCAAACTCATTGGCCTCGTCGACCGTGATAGGCGACTTATACCAATCGAGCAGCGCGGCGTACTTCTGGTGATCGACGCAGCCGGCGGGCGCATAGGCCATGGCCTCGTCGACCGTATAGGACAGGATCGGCTGCAGGTCGCGCATGAGCATCGAGAAGAGCTCGGCCAGCACGGTCTGGGCGCTGCGACGCTCGAGCGAGCCGGGCTTCTCGCAGTACAGACGGTCCTTCAGGGCGTCGAGGTACACGTTGGAGAGCTCGGTAACCACGAAGTCGTAGAGTGCACGGTAAGCGCGCGGGAACTCGTAGCTGGCGTAGGCATCGTCGACCTCGGCCTGGACCTGGGTCAGGCGGGCAACCATGAGCTTGTCGAGCGGCAGCAGGTCGGCAAAGGCGACGCCGTCGGTCTCGGGCTCAAACTGACCCTCGAGCTCGGAGAGCAGGAAGCGCAGCGTGTTGCGGAAACGACGGTAGGCATCGGACGTACGAGCAAGGATCTCGTGGTCGATGGACACGTCGGAGCTGGTATCGACGGATGCAACCCACAGACGGATAATGTCGGCGCCCATCTCGTCGCAGACCTTGTTGGGGTCGATGACGTTGCCGAGCGACTTGGACATCTTGCGGCCCTGGCCGTCGAGCGTGAAGCCCTGCGAGACGACCGCCTTATACGGAGCGTGGCCGTTGGCGCCCACCGAGGTGAGCAGCGAGCTCTGGAACCAACCGCGGTGCTGGTCGGAGCCCTCGAGGTACACATCCGCCGGGTACTCCAGCTCGGGGCGGTACTCGCAGACGGCCTTCCAAGACACGCCGGAGTCCCACCACACGTCGAGAATGTCCTTATCGGCCTTGAGGTGATGGCCGCCGCACTTGGGGCAGACGCAGGCCTCGCCCAGGTAGCTCTCGGGAGCGTCGGTGAACCAGGCGTCGGAGCCCTTCTCGTGGAAGAGCTTGATGACGGCGTCGAGAGTAGCGTCGTTCATGACCTTCTCGCCGCAGTCGGCGCAGGTGTAGCTGGGGATAGGCACGCCCCAGTTGCGCTGACGGCTGATGCACCAGTCGGGACGCTGCTCGACCATGGCGCCAATGCGGTTAGCCGCGTGGGCCGGATACCACTTGACGTTCTCGCGGACCTCTTTGCCAGCCTGTTCGCGCAAACCGCTCTTGTCCATCGAGACAAACCACTGGTCGGTAGCACGGAAGAGCACCGGATGCTTGCAGCGCCAGCAGTGCGGATAGCTGTGCGTGATCTTCTTCTCGAGGACCAGGGTGCCACGCTCGCGCAGGAACTCGATGATGTGCGGGTTGGCCTCATCGGTGTCCATACCGCTGAAGGGGCCACCGGTACCAAACTCCTCGCCGGTGTAGAACTTGCCGTCGTCATCGACCGGCATGCAGATGTCGGTAATGCCCTCCTTGAGGCAGGCGAAGTAGTCGTCGACGCCGTGGCCGGGCGAGTTGTGGACGATACCGGTACCGTCATCGACGCCGACGTAATCGGCCAGCAGCGCCACGCCCTCGACACCGTCGAAGATCGGCTGCTTATAGTGGATGTGATGGAAGGTCTCGGCGGGAACCACGTAGGGCTTACCGTCGACCATGACCGGGGTGTACTCCCAGCCAAACTCCTCGCAGCACTTG
>CABUQY010000169.1 GCA_902493915.1 uncultured Collinsella sp. | reverse complement strand
GACGGCAGCGATAAACAGCACGAGCGCGCAACCCACGGCGATCAGCGCATAGGGCAGGCGAGACGAACGACGGGGTGTGCGGCTGTTGCCGATGCGCGCGCTGCGATCGCTAAAGCCGCGGCTATGGTTGAGATACATCGCGCCGGGCTTACGGTGACGGCGGCGCTGACCGCTGGGCAGCTGCCCCAGGTCGCGGCGCGCTGTCGGATGCGCATCCGAACGCCCGTTTAAGTTGGATCCGTTTTGGTGCATGTGCCCTCCCCCATAAACACAGCAAGCCGGAGCAACAGGTCTCCGGCTTGCCTCCCATCATTTGGTACGTCGCTATTTTGTAGCTTTTGACGAGCCTCCGCTCGCCTTTTGGTATTCGTCCTTAAAGGCCTTGAACATGCCGCGCGTCTTGCCGAGCTGCTTGCCCAGTGCGCGACTGCCCTTGTCCACGGCAACCGATCCCTTGTCGTCGAGTACCTTGGCACCCTTTTTGACCTTGTCGCCCACCACGACGCTGGCCTCGGCGGCCTTGGCGGCCGCACCGCCCGAATACCCGAGCGACTTGACCTCGTCCGAGACGACCATCGCACCGTTCTCGTAGCCGCGCAGCATCGTCGGCGGCACCTGCGTGTCACCAACCAAAACACTCGAAGCAGCACCGGCGGTCACATAGAATGCCTGCACGATGCCCGAGCGTGGCTTGAACTCAACGTCCGAGCAATAGCCCACGACGTCGCCCGATTCCGTGCGCACGTCCATACCGACCCAGATGATGCAATCGTCCAAGTTGATGTCGAGGCGCTTAGCGGCGGCGGAATCGTACGTGTCCTTGACGTCATCGACCGCAATGGCGCCCTCGTAGACACCAATGGCGTCGAGCGCTACGAATCGGTCGGGACGCTCGATCATGCCCGCGATATCGGACTGGCGGACCATAAAGCCGACCACGCGCGTACCGCCCGGGGTAAAGACCGGAAAGTGAATCTTTCCGAGCTTTTTAGGGCTGCGCGGTGTGCCGTCCTTTTTGGTGCGCTTGTCCTCGGTAGGCTTGCGATAGATCTTGGCGCCGACAAAATCCCCGGCGCGCATTATGCCTCGGTCGAGGGCTCCGCAGCCTCGGTATCAGCCTCGACGGCGTTCTCGACCACGACGTCGGCGGCAGGCGTCACGTTGCCGCCCGAAATGGCGTCGTTGAGCTGCTCGCGCAGCTGGTCCATGCGCTCGCGGGCAAGGTCGACCTTGGCGCGCAGGTCGTCGGTCTTGGCGTCGACCATCGGGCCAAAGTCATTCACCGCAGCACGGGCCTCCTCGGCGCTGTGCTCGTAGGTGTCGCGCATATTGTCCCAGGCGTCGTTGGCGATATCGGCAGCCATGGCGCGGGTCTCGGCGCCCGAACGCGGGGCCAGAGCAACGCCGACAATAGCGCCGGCAGCGGCACCAAAAAGTGCGCCGGAGACAAAGCTGAAAGTCTTACCCATGATCATTCCTCTCCTGCGGGCACGTCGGTGCCCACCGTTTGAATGCTGTCCATTATACCCGCAGCACATCACTTGCCGCTCCGCTCATCTGCGTACGGCAAAGGCGCAGGTACGTGATGGTGATAAACGCGTAGGCCTACTCCTGAGGCATAGCCGGCATGGCCACCGTGGCACCCGGGTCCTCGCCGGCGCCGTCCACGAGCGGCAGACCGCCCTCATGCGCAGGTCCTGCCGGAACCGTCGCCGCACCGCCAAAGACGGCAGCGGAGGCCTCGTGGTTCTCGGCAACCGCGCCCTCGGTATCAATCGTCACCTGGGGCTCGTCGTCAAAGTTGGGGACGCCCTGGGGCTCGGCGGGAACGGGCTCGGCGGTCGCATCGACAACGGGCTCGGCGTCGACCGGCACATCGCCCTCGTCAGCGCCCTCGTCCTCGGCAGCATCTTCGCCGTTCGCAGCGGCGACGGCCTCGTGAGGATCCTTGCCCTCGGCCTCGGCGCGCATGCCCAGCACCAGGTTGCGCAGGCCCGCGACCGTGCCTTCCACGTCGGGGGCAGGCTGGTCGGCGTGCAGGTACGCCCAGTCCATCATAAAGGTGGCCGAAGACAGCGCACCGATGGCCAGCGCGTCGTCGGGGCACGAAAGCTCAACCTCAAAAACGCGCTCGTCGTGCTCGCTTACGCGCGTGCGGCCGCACGAGATGCTGCCGGCAAGCCCGGTCTCGTTCATGAGCTCGACCGTCACGTGCTCCAGCAGATGGCAGAGCTCGGTCTGACCCATGCAGTCCTGGAACTCGCGGCCGGAATCGCCCAGGCACAGGTGCTTGGCAATCGCGGGCACCAGGTAGTACACGCGCGCCGCAGCCTCGATGTCCTCCGAGGTCATGAGCGGCATGCCGGGGTTCACCAGCACGTGCGCACAAATCTTGTCCTCGCTGACGGTGACCTTAAGGATGTTGAACAGGCCTGCCATAACTCTCCCCTACTCTTCCTTGTCCTACTCGTCGCCGTCGTG
>CABUQY010000168.1 GCA_902493915.1 uncultured Collinsella sp. | reverse complement strand
TCGTGCACGCGGTCGGCCAGGGCGGTCATCTTCTTGCCGGCCTCGTAGACGTTCCTGCCGTCCTCGAGGTAGCCCTCCTGGTCGAAGTGCACGATCTCGATCTTCTCGGTCTCCTTCATTCCCGCTCCTTTCACGAGCAGTTTGAATTGTCGCACGGACTGGACGGGCTTGCCGCCCCGTCGCGCCGCTTAACCTTGTGGACATCTTGGCCCCAAGCTCAACAATTCAAAGGTTCTTAATACCAGTGAACGATTACAGGTTAGCCGTTTTTAATACCGATTTTTGGATTTCATCCTCCCCTCTCGGTAGACGGTCAGTTTTTGCCGCTCATCGGTCACGCGACACATGTCCGTAAAAAAATGAGCGCCCCGCCGTGCACGAGGACGCTCTAGACGCTAATAGTTGTAGGTATATCCGCCGGCGTCACCGCGGGTAAAAGACTTGGCATGCTCGATCGCCTGCCCACTCGAGTCATAGGTCAGGCATTCCAGTACGAGTGCCAAATCGCCCGGCTCAAGATCGAGCAAACTCGCATCGCGTGCGCCCAGCGCTTCGATATCGAGTTTCTCAATCGACTTGTCCGGCTTGCGCCCCAACATGTCGTAGGTCTCGAACAGGCTGAAGACCGAAATGTCCACGTCTTCGATGCCCGGAAACAGCAGGCACGGGATCAGCGTCATCTCGATCGATACGGGCTCACCGTCAATGCAGTTAAGACGGCGCACCGAGTAAAGCAGATCGTCCTCGGCGATACCAAACAAGTCGGCATAATACGGGCCGGCATAGCGTTTGAAGCGCGCCAGGATACGCACCGACGGCGTCGAACCCGATGCCAAAACCGACTGACGGAAGCCGCCCTTGCGAACATGCTCATCAAACCACTTGTGCCCCACAAAGGCGCCCTTGCCCTGTACGCGACGAATCTGACCACTTTTGACCAGCTCGTCCATGGCGCTACGGATCGTCAGGCGCGTCGTGCCAAACTCCTCTGCCAGCTCATTTTCGGATGGAATCATCGAGCCCGTCGGATAGTCGCCACGCTCGATTCGCTCCGCAATGCAGCGGCGAATTTGCTTGTATACCGGCATGTCTTCTACTGACTCAGCCATTCGACACCCACCTTCGTCGCAACGCCGTCTGCCTCGCCGTTATCGGCAAATCGATACTTGGTCGGCAGAATCACGGACTTGCAATACTCGACAAAGCCATCGTTCTCGTCGCGCTCGTGCGAAGTCTTATAAAACACCGGCGTGCCCTCCTGGGCATCCAGCAACTTAGCCTCGTCGGCATTCAGGCGACTGATGGAAATATGCTCCTTGCCGTGCGTCACATGGACATTCCCCTCTTTAAGCAAAACGTCGTAGAGGCTCTCCTGCTCAAAATCGTGATCGGGAAGCGAGGGGCACAAAGACAGATTGACGTAAGCCGTCTCGATTGACGCCGGGGAACCATTGACCACGCGCACGCGCCGAATGCAAAAGAGCGGCATGCCCAGATCGATCTGGGCTTTTTGGGCCAAATCGATATCGGCGTACGCGACCTTGGACCATATCAGGCGTGCGGTCGACTTTGAGCCAACCCTCTCCACCGCCTGCGTATAGTTCCACGTTTCCTGAAAGATGTTCAGCGGTTTGGGCGGGCACACATAGGTGCCCGAACCACGGCGGCTTTCCAAAGTTCCGCACGAAATAAGGCGCGTGATCGCGGCGCGCAACGCCGTGCGCGACACGCCCAGCGCTTCACAGAGCACACGCTCGGCGGGCAGCCGGTCGCCACCCTGCAGGTCATAATGTTTGATATACCAACGAATACCCTCAAAGGCGCGATCTTTGGGCGGAATCGCATATGGTTCACTCGACATGGGCAAGGCTCCTCAACCGCTTGCTGCCGCGGGCATCATTGCTCCGGACGCCCCATGGCGTCGAAGGCTTCTTTTATCTGCTCCGCAACGTTCCGATACGACCGATATAGACCGGAGTCTCGCTTGACTTCGCCCGCGGTCACCGGAATCTCAAGCTTCGAAATCTCATCCTCGCCGGTTTGCACGGCAACGATGACACCCATACCAAGGCACATATTACGCTTGGCAGCGTTGTTTTTGGTGGCCTGAGCTGGATTAATCAAAATCTGCTGAGCTAGTTCGCGATTGCTAAGCTCCGGCACATCCTCGGGATTTCCGGTCTCGACAATCTCGCACTGAAGCACGTCCGCATAGTCAAAAATCTTTGGCTCTGCACCGCGCTGATGTACGGCCCACTTGCGGCGCGTGGCATCCTGGTAGATAGCCGGCAAAAACGTAAACCGCGGCGGGTCCAAAATCGTATCCGTGATGGTAAACACATCGGGATCAAAGGCATCCTGCGGGTTTTTCTTCTTGAACAGCCCCATATCAGCCCCCCGTACTAGCATTAAACAACTCAAGCTGAATATAGCACCAATTTCAAGCCGACGCCTTACCCTATCGGTACGCGGCGTCCATGGCTCGCCCAGCGGAAGAGTTTACGGACGAGGGCGGGGCCGGGGTGCTTGGTTTTGGAAGTGGGCTTCGCGAACTTCCAAAACCAAG
>CABUQY010000167.1 GCA_902493915.1 uncultured Collinsella sp. | reverse complement strand
CTCATCGACGAACAGGATTTGACTGACACCTACGACGCAGGCGACCTGCTAGCCGTCGATGACAGCGTGCTCAAGCGCCATGGGGGCGAAAAGCTGTCGGTGAAGGTCGACGGCAAGCGCGTGAAGCAGGGCAAATGGGATAGCCGCGAACTCGAGGGCGGCGAGAAGGTGACGGTCAAGGATGGCCGTAACACTTACGAGAAGCACGAGGTTCAGGCTACGGTTATCGAGCCCAAGCTCAAGGTCGAGGGCACGGGCGCTATCGAGTATGTGCAGACATGGGGTGTCCAGGGCCGATCCGAGGTGTGGGTTGGTGAGCGGTCAGGCAAGACGCAAGACCGCGGCGAGGTTGTGCCCGCCACCGATTGCGTTGTTGCGTGCGCCAGCGTGGCGCCCAAGGGCAACAAAAAGTACGTGGCGCTGACGTTTGACGAGGGTCCGAGCGGCGCCACCAAACAGATCTTGCAGGTGCTCAAGGAAAAGGGCGTCACCGCGACGTTCTTCCTTTCGGGCGATGCGGCCGAGGCCTCGCCTGCCACGGCCAAGGCGATTGTCGACGCCGGGTGCGAGATCGGATCCAACAGCTACAGCGACGATTCGCTCAAGGGTCAGGACCGTGAGGCGGTGCGCGAACAGATCACGAAAGGCACCGATGCGATTAAGTCGGCGACCGGCGTGAAGACGATGCTGCTGCGTGCTCCCTACGCTGCCTTTGACGAGCAAAACTGGATTGATGCGATGGACCTGGTCTCCGCCGTGGTCTCGTGGAATATCGACTCGGGCGACTGGCTGCTAAACGGTGCCGACGAACAGGTCTCGACGGTGCTCGATTCGGTGACGCCGGGCAATATCGTGCTGCTCACCGATAGAGACGAATGCGCCGAGCAGACACTCGAGGCGCTGCCGCAGATTATCGACGGCCTCATTGCCGACGGCTACAAGATCGTGACGCTCAGCGACCTGGTCAAGACGGACACGTCGCTGAGCAAAAAGCTCACCTCGCTGACGAAGGTCACCATGCCCAAGGACGCCGTGTTCCCCCAACTTGCCGAGGACGACGACACCACAGAGTAGTCATTGGGTAGTCATTTAGGAACGTCCCCAATGACTATGTCACGGATGCGTCAGCGTTTGGTATGCCTGCAATGTGCAGCGCATAAATTCGATGCCGCAGGGCGATGCTGATGCTATAGTTACTGCGGTTAATGAGGGTCAAGAGAAAGGTTACAGGTGAAATCCAAACCTCGACCATACAGTCGATGACCCCATGCAGGTGCTTTTTGCGCATGCACGGGGTGTAAGCGTCGAGCGGCGTGCCGCCCGCGCATGCGTATACATATCCAGAAGCCCCCGGACGTCGCACATGCGGCCGCGTCCGGAGGAATAATGATGGGGAGCACCATTGAATTATCTGAGTGAGATGCTCAAATTGCCGGTCTTGGACGTCGATGGAGAAAAGCTCGGCGTGGTGAACGATTTTGGTATTGCTACCGGCGAAGTTTTTCCGCACGTGACGTCGCTCGCGTTCCGCGGTCCCGGCAAGACGCCGTTTATGATCAGCTGGCGCAAATGGGTCGACCGTATCGACGAGACGGGTGTACACCTTAAGACGTCGGCCACCGAAATCCGTTTTTCGTACCTGCAGCCGACCGAACTCTTGCTTGCCCGCGACGTGCTCAACAAGCAGATTGTCGACACGCAGGGCATGAAAGTCGTGCGCGTAAACGACATCAAGTTTTCCATGTCGGGCGAAAATCAGCTGCGCCTGCTGGGCGCCGAAGTGGGCGCCCGCGGTCTGCTACGCGCGATCAGCCCCGCACTCGAGCATATCGTCGAAGGCTTTATGAAGCACCTGGGCAAGCCGCTCAGTGAGGACATCATCGCTTGGTCCTACATGGACCTGCTCGATCGCTCGACCAAGAACATTCAACTCTCGGTGTCGCATAAGACGCTCGGCGAGCTGCACCCTGCCGACATCGCCGACATTATCGAGCAGCTCGACCCGCGCCTGCGTGCGCAGGTGTTTGCACAGCTCGATACTGCCCAGGCCGCCGAGGCCATCTCGGAGTTCGATGACGACGAGCTTATGACCGAGATGCTCGAGGGCCTGTCCGACACGGACGCATCGTCGATGCTGGCCATGATGGACCCGGACGACGCCGCCGACCTGATCGACGAGCTCGATTATGAGAAGGCCGAGAAGCTCCTGCGCCTGATGGGCGTCAAGGAGGAGAAGGCGATTCGTAACCTGCTGGGCTATGAGGACAACACCGCCGGCCGCATCATGACCTCGGAGTTTGTCTCGCTACCCGCCTCGGCGACGGTCGGCGATGCTATCGAGGCGATTCGCAAACTCGACGAGGACTTTGAGAGTGTCTATTACGTCTATACCGAGGATCCGAGCGGCATGCTGACGGGCGTGCTTTCGCTGCGCACGCTGATCGTGGCCGACCGCGACGCCACGCTGGGCCAGCTCGCCTATCGCGATCTGGTTTACGTGTCGCCCGACGAGGACCAGGAAGACGTGACGGACGAGATGACCAAGTACGACCTGGTTGCCATCCCTGTCTGCGACGAGAACCGTCATATCCTG
>CABUQY010000166.1 GCA_902493915.1 uncultured Collinsella sp. | reverse complement strand
GGCGACCGCCGAGGACATCGCCGCTGCACTCGACGAAGCCGGCATCGCACACCAAACCGTTACCTGGTATCCGGACGCCTTCATCCTGCCCGAAGCCCAGGTTTCCGATCTGTG
This sequence comes from uncultured Collinsella sp., assembly GCA_902493915.1. Taxonomy (GTDB): domain Bacteria; phylum Actinomycetota; class Coriobacteriia; order Coriobacteriales; family Coriobacteriaceae; genus Collinsella. The sequence goes on along the minus strand of CABUQY010000166.1, from coordinate 2,480 downwards.
GGATCTCGACATCTACCGCGACGGCAAAATCTATCTGCAGAGCCTGTCATCCATGATGCCGCCTTTGGTGTTGGGCGCCCAGGCAGGCGAGGACATCCTGGACATGTGCGCAGCCCCTGGCGGCAAGACGACGCAGATCGCCGCCCTCACCCAGGGCCAGGCACACCTCACCGCCTGCGAGATGAGCATTCCCCGCGCCGAGAAGCTCGAAGCCAACCTCCACCGCCAAGGCGCCAAAAACGTGCCCGTCATGCGCATCGACGCACGCGAGCTCGATGAGTTCTTCCGCTTTGACCGCATCCTGCTCGACGCTCCCTGCACCGGCACGGGCACCGTCATCAGCGGCAACGAGAAGAGTCTGCGCGGCCTCACCGAGCAGTTGCTGAGCAAGTGCGCCCGCTCGCAGCGAGCACTTCTGGACCGCGCCATGGGAGCCCTCAAACCGGGCGGCACGCTCGTCTATTCGACTTGTTCGATCTTGCCGCAGGAAAACGAGGACGCCCTGCAAGAGGCCCTCGACAAGCATATGGACTGCGAGCTCATCCCCCTCGACGGCACGCCAAGCGAAAGTGAGGCACGCCGCGCCCAGGAAGCTGGCGAGGAGCCGCGCATCGAGTCCAACGCCCTGACCGAGGCAATCGCCGCGGGTCAGGTATCGGCCATCACTAACGGCATGCCCGGCACGCTCACCATTCCGCCCAGCCGCGAATTTGAGGGCTTCTACATTGCCCTGATCCGAAAACGCAGCTAGCGCACGGATCCAAAACTCAACAAGCTATCTCCGTGCGCGTTTGCCCTGCTGGTCGCGATGCTGTTTAAGCATCGCGCGCTCCTTGCGTTCGGCCCTTTTGCCCTTAATGGCCGTGACCACAAAGTAGATAACCGCGGCGGCAACGATTGCGCCTACACACAGGCCAATCGAGCCAAACATTGCTGTCAATTCCATACCGCGTCACCTCTCTTTTAAACGGGACTTTCAAGATAGCACCTCGATCCCCGCCACCACAGCTCCTTCACGTTCGCCGGCCCTTCGGTCTAACGGACGGCGTGGCGGGGAAAAATCAACTCGTCAAACGATTTAGCAAGCACAACGCTGCCGGTACCCTGCCGGCCGTCATCACATAGAATCGAGCCTCCATGGATACCCTCAACGATCTAAACGAGCGCGTCGACGCCTTCGTCGGCACCAGCTCCTTCGACACGCCTGCCGCGGCAAACGACCAAGCTCCCATCGATGTGCCCGCCGAGGTTCACGAAGACATCGTCGCCTCGGTCGATTTCTCCGAGGTCGAGCTCGCAGACGAGTTCACCGAGCCCCAGGTAGCCGTCACGCCCAACGGCCTGCTCCCTATGGAGCCCCTGCCCATCGACGGACGTCTGCGCAAGGCTGCCCTTCGCATGCCCGACGAGATCGAGGAGGCCAGCGGCTTCACGCTCTTCGGCCGCCGCATCAAGTCGCTCATTTACACCACCGATGTCGCGGTTATCCGCAACTCCAACGCCGATGCCGTCTTTGCCGTTTACCCCTTCACGCCGCAGCCCGCCATTACGCAGGCGCTGCTGACCGTCGCCGAGTGCCCGGTCTTTGTAGGTGTGGGCGGTGGCACCACCACCGGGAAGCGCTCCGTGCAGATGGCAGCCGTCTCCGAGATGCAGGGCGCGGCGGGATGCGTGGTCAACTCCCCCGCCACCGCCGAGATGGTCGAGCACATCACCAACATCGCCGACATCCCCGTCATCGCTACGGTCGTTCGCTGCGACGACGATGCCCACGCCAAGGTGCGCGCTGGAGCCAAGATTCTCAACATCGCCGCCGGCAAGAACACGCCCCAGGTCCTACGCGAGCTGCGCAAGCACTATCCCAACCTGCCGCTCATCGCGCCGGGCGGCAAGACGCCAGAGAGCATCCGTGAAACCATCGCCGCCGGCGCCAACGCCATCATCTGGACGCCGCCTTCGGCCCAGCAGCTACAGACCGACATGATGCAGCGTTATCGCAAGATGAAGGAAGACGCCACACCTGTCATCTCGCACGACGATGTGCCCATTATCGACCAGGTCTCCGCCGCCGAGGTCAGCCAGGTCGAGAACATGAATCCCGACGTGCCGATTCCCGACGAAGTCATCGAGCGCGTCGCTTCGATCCACGAGCGCGTCGAGGAGCATCGCGCCAACCGCGGCCTCAAGCCGTCACTGCACGGCTTCTTCTTCCGCGGAAAGAAACGCTAACCCCAACAGCAAGGCCCGCCCCACAAACGTGAGGCGGGCCGTTTTCGTTTGAGCAATCATGCAGCGATGTGATGGGGCAAACTAATCCACGCGCTTGTCGCCCATAAAGAAGAGCGCCACCGTACCAGGTCCGGTATGCGAGCCAATCAGAGTACCGATGTTATTGATCTCAATCTTGCCTTTAAGCTGCGGAATCTGTTCCTCGATCAGCGCCGCAACTGCCTCGGCATCCTCGCGGCACGCCGAGTGCG
>CABUQY010000165.1 GCA_902493915.1 uncultured Collinsella sp. | reverse complement strand
GGCTCCGTGGGCCATGGGCGGCACGGGCGTGCACAGCTTCAATGCGCTGCAGCCGCTTGAGTGGCCCACGCGACTTGAGGCGGGCACGCTCAACGGTCACGGTATCGCGGGCCTTTCTGCCGGTCTCGACTTTATCGAGGCACAAGGCGGGGTTGAGGCGATTGCGGCGCATGAGCGCTCGCTTGCAGAGCGCTTCCTCGCCGGTGTTCGCGAAATCCCCGGCATTGCGCTCTACGGTGCGTTTGACCAGCCGATGCGCTCGGCGATCGTCTCACTCAACGTGGGTGATATCGACTCTGCCGAGATCTCGGACGCGCTCATGCAGGGGTGGGGGATTGCGACGCGCCCCGGCGCCCATTGTGCCCCGCTCATGCACCGCGCGTTAGGTACCGAGCGCCAAGGTGTCGTTCGCTTCTCGTTTGGGTATTTCAACACGACCGAAGAAGTCGAGACGGGTATCGATGCTCTGTGCGATTTAGCCTGCTAAAGCTGCTAGAGCGTATATACTTGCGGGACGGGTCTTTTGCCCGTCCCGTTTTTGTTTCGACCCGAAAGGTGGTTCTATGGCCTCCTCCGCGCCGCGCGGTCTGCGCTCCGACCATGTCGTCACCGTCGGCATCGCCCTGTTCTCGATGCTCTTTGGCGCTGGCAACCTCATTATTCCGCCGCTGCTGGCGCTGCAGGCAGGTTCTGCCACGCCGGTCGCCATGCTCGGCTTTCTGATTGCCGCCATCGGCCTGCCCGTCATGGGCTTTATCGCCGTGGCACTTGCCGGAACGGCGCGCGAGCTTGCCGGCCGCGTGCACCCCAAGTTTGGTGAATTCTTCGTTGCGGCAGTCTACCTGGCCATCGGTCCGTGCCTGGCTATTCCGCGCACGAGCTCCACGGCCTTCGAGATGCTGGTGCCGCTGCTGCCCGAGGGCGTTTCGCTCGGCACGGCACGTCTGGTGTTTGCCATCGGGTTCTTCGTCGTCGCGTTTGTGCTCACGCTGCGCCCGGGCGTCATCACACGCGTGCTCGGCCGTATTACGGGCCCCGCGCTCATTGCACTCATCGTGCTGGTCGTGGGTGCCGCCGTGGTCTCGCCGCTGGGTCCCGCTGCCGCGCCGCAGGCTCCCTACAATGCCGGTGCTGCCGTGCAGGGCTTTTTGACCGGCTACCAGACCATGGATCTGCTCGCGTCTCTCGCCTTTGGCATTATCATCGCCGAGACCATCCACGAGCTGGGCGTGACTGATGACAAGCGCGTGGCCTTTGAGATTTCGCGTTCGGGTGTGATCGCCGGCGTGCTCATGGCCATCATCTACTGCGGCTTGGGCCTTGCCGGTATGCAGCTCGGCACCGTGATGCCTGACGCTACCAACGGCGCCGCCATCCTCGCCCGTTCGGCCTCCATGCACTTTGGTCTTGCCGGCACGGTCGTGGTCTTTGCGATCTTCTTCCTCGCCTGCATGAACGTGTGCATTGGCCTTATCAGCTGCTGCTCGCGCTACTTCTGCGAGACGTATGTGGTCGAAGGGGGAGCAGAGGCCTACGAGGAGGCCATGCGCCGTCCCTTTGCGGTTCTCGCCTTTGTGTTCGCAGCGTTTTCGTGCGTGCTTTCCAACGTGGGCCTCGACATGATCCTCATGTTCTCGGTGCCCATGCTCAATGCCTTGTATCCCGTCGCCATCGTGCTGGTGCTTATGGGCCTGGTGCACGGTTTTTGCGATGTGCATCCGCAGGTGTGGGTTTGGGTCGGCGGCGTGGTTGCTGTGCAGAGTGTGATCACCTCGGTCCGCGATGCGTTCTTTGCGGGCGCATGGCTGCCGTTTGATGTGCTGCCGCTGGCGGACATTGGAGCCGCGTGGGCACCGGTTGCCGTGGTGGCGTTTGTGATCGGTCTGCTCCATAGTCGTTTTGTCGCACATTCGAGGAGCTAAGGCATCAATGCTTGCACAGGCGGTGAGTCTACCCTATAATTTCTTTCGCTTTGGGACACGCAAGGTTTAGACCTTAGCTGCTCAAAACCTTCGGGACGTGGCGCAGTTTGGTAGCGCGCCTGCTTTGGGAGCAGGATGTCGCAGGTTCAAATCCTGTCGTCCCGACCATATCTTGCGGGCGTAGTTCAATGGTAGAACCCCAGCCTTCCAAGCTGATGACGCGGGTTCGATTCCCGTCGCCCGCTCCATAGGATAGCTTTAACGGCTTTGGCTCCTTTTGGTGCCAGAGCCGTTTTCATATACATGTCTGGGATCCCACATCCCCTCCTAAGTTGCGGTGAAATATGGACTGTCTTTTGACTTTTATGAGCCCATTAAAGGCCGGGTAGCTAATTTGGAGCGGGCTTTTTGACTGCTCCAACGATTGGCTGGCAAATGTGGCCAAAAAGCCCTGTCCCAAAATGACTGGTCCGGTGCTGAGCCACGAAAGCGGCCCATCTACTACGTTTGGACCGTAGGGGTCGACTATAGCAGCATTTTCGGAAAATCGGCAAACCGTCTACCAGCACTGATAATTGTTCTCGGGGGAAGCGGGCACTGCGGGGCGCGGCAACGGCGCGCGATTTCCGCGTCGCAGCGCTACCCTGATGCTGAATGCCGGGACGATGACCCACTGACCTGCTG
>CABUQY010000164.1 GCA_902493915.1 uncultured Collinsella sp. | reverse complement strand
GGGGTGCCCGGGCGTCGCGTTCGAAAGGGTTGAACATGTTCGATATGGTTTCTCGCCGCGGTTTCGTCTCGCTTTCTGCTGCCGCTGCCGCCGGCCTTGGCCTTGCCGGCTGCTCGGGCAACAAGACGTCCGAGCCGGCCGGATCCGATGCCGGTTCTGCTAAGGCATCTTCCAAGAAGGTTGTCGAGCTGCAGGTCTTTGCTGCCAACTCGCTCGAGAAGGCTCTGCCCGAGGTTCAGGAGCTCTACACCGACCAGACCGGTACCACGTTTGCCGACACGCAGTTTAAGGCGTCCGGCGACCTTGTCGAGCAAATGCGCGCCGGTGCCGCTGTCGACGTGCTTATCACGGCCTCCAAGGGCACCATGGATGACGCCGAGGCCGCTGAGCTCGTCGACGCCGACACCCGTGAGGATATGTTCGTCAACGACCTCGTGATCATCCGCGCCGAGGGCTCTGACACCAAGGTCGAGGCCATCGCCGACGTCGCGAATCTGGACGGCAAGATCGCCATTGGCGACGCCAAGACCGTCCCCGCCGGCAAGTACGCCAACCAGGCCCTGGCTTCCGTGGGCCTCTACACCGGCACCGAGGGCGACGACGGCGAGTATGCTCCCGAGATCGCCGACAAGGTCGCACTGGCCGATAAGGTGGGCACCGCCGCCGCTTATGTGTCCACAGGCGACTGCGTGGCCGGTTTTGTCTACAGCTCCGACATCTTCCGCTACGACGGCATCGAGGAGGCCTTCGTGTGCCCCGAGGATTCGCACAAGCCCATCGTGTACCCGGGCGCCGTTGCCGAAAGCTCCGAGCATGCCGACGAGGCCAAGGCGTTTATCGACTTTTGCCTGTCCAACAAGAAGGTTCAGAAGATTTGGGCTAAGTACGGCTTTGAGCTTTCCGCGTAGTGCGGCTTGGCGCGATAATTCCATCGTTTTGTGTTTCACTCCGTCCTTGTATTCGCTTGGAGCTTTTCGTGCTTAATAGATTCCGCATGCTTGTCGCCTGCGCTTTGACCTTCGCGCTTTGCTGGGTGCCGGGATTTGCGTTTGCTGGGAACGCTGAGGACGGGGCCCAGGTTGCTGCGACCGCTCATGGGCTTTCCTATGGGATCGAGGGTTTTGAGCGGTTGGCCAAGGGGACCGCTCGTGACATGGAGGGCCAGCCTGAGGGCTACCGGTTTCCCGTTGACGAGGACGTGGACCTTGTAGCGGCGCTCGCTGCCGACCGCGTTGTGGTGTGGATATCGCCCAAGGCGGTCGAGAAGTATGGATTGGATCCGCAGGATAACGAGTCCGTATCGGGTCTCAAGGCCCTCGTCTGTGAGCTCGACAGCGCAAACTGCATGGGAGGCGCGCAGCTAGGGGACGTTGATCTCCCTTGGTATGTCACGGCGGAAACAACGTTTGATGCCGGCGGGTATACCTATGGCTTTGACGAGCGCGGTGCGGATGGGGACCGCTATGTGGTGATTGCATCAGCCTCGGGTGATGCCAAGGGCGGCGCGCGTTGGCTTGATAGCGCTCAAATGGTAGAGGCATCGTCTGTCGTGTTGCGGGATGAGCAGGGCCCCTTGGCCTCTCTGGCCTCCTTATTGGGCGGCATCGACTATCGCCCGTTTTGGGTGTCCATAAAAACGAGCGGCCTTGCCCTGGTGATCGCGTTTGCGCTGGGCCTGTTTGCCGCGTGGAAGACCATGGGTACCACGAGCCGCGTGAAGGGTTTGCTCGATTCGGTCTTTACCATCCCTATGGTGCTGCCGCCCACGGTCTGCGGCTTTTTGCTCCTCATGCTGTTTGGCCGCTCGACCGGGGTGGGCCAGTGGCTGATCGCACACGGCATCTCGATCGTCTTTACCTGGCCCGCGGCGGTCATTTCGGCCGTCGTTGTGTCGTTTCCGCTGGTCTACCGCACGGCGCTCGGAGCCTTCGAGAGCCTCGACACGCAGATGCTCGATGCGGCGCGAACCCTGGGATGGTCCGAACGTCGCATCTTTGCCAAGCTTATGATGCCGCTCGGCTGGCCCTCCATCGCCGCCGGCACGGTGCTCGCCTTCGCGCGTGCCATGGGCGAGTTTGGTTGCACCTTGTTCTTTGCGGGCAACTACGCCGGCATTACGCAGACCATTCCCATTGCGATTTACTTTGAGTGGATGGGTGGCAATACGTCGGTGGCGCTCTTTTGGGTCGTTGTCGTAATTGCGTTCAGCTTCCTGGTCATTCTGTTCATCAACATGTACACGGCGCATTCGCAAAAGTATCGCAAGCGGGGCCTTTCCCGTGCGGAGCGCAAGCGGATCAAAGATCTTGCCGGACAGGGCGATTCGCTCGACCCGGCGGGCGGCGATGCCTTGCGTATCGATCGCGAGGCGCTGGCCGAGCTCATGCGCGATGATGCCGCTTTGCAGGGAGGTCGATAGGCCATGTCGCTCGTTCTGGATATCAAAAAGCGCTATCCCGGGTTTATGCTCGACATGCAGCTTGAGGCCGGCGAGGAGCGTGTGGCGCTGCTCGGTGCCTCGGGTTGCGGCAAGAGCTGCACCTTGCGCTGCATTGCCGGTGTGGAGACGCCCGACGAGGGCAAGATCGTCGTCAACGGCGTGACCTTTTTTGACTCGGCGGCGGGCATCAACCTG
>CABUQY010000163.1 GCA_902493915.1 uncultured Collinsella sp. | reverse complement strand
TCTTTCTGATCTTTGTTCAGCCCGATTTTGGCACCGTTCTGATCATCTTGTTGACCCTCATGTGCATGGCGTTGTTTGCGGGTCTCGACCCCAGATTTATCATCGGCGTGCTAATCTTCGGCATTCTCGTGATCGTGATTGCGCTTGTTGCAGAGCCGTACCGTATGGTGCGTATTCAGGTTGCCTTGAACCCTTGGGCCGACGAGTATGGTGACGGCTATCAGGCCACGCTTGCCATCATGGCCTTTGCCTCGGGCGGTCTGTTCGGCCGTGGCATCGGCAACTCAACCATGAAGTACTCGTATCTGCCCGAGGCGCACAATGACTACATCCTGGCCATCATTGGCGAGGAAGTCGGTTTTGTCGGAACCGTGCTGTTCTTCTTGGTGTTTGCGATGCTGATCTATTCGGCGTTTCGCATTGCCGAGCAGGCGACCGATCGTCGGGGCGCGCTTATGGCGTCTGGCTCCGCGGTCATTCTCGCGGTGCAGTTTTTGATTAACGCGTTGGGCATCCTCAACGTGTTTCCCATGACGGGCAAACCGTTGCCGTTTATTAGCTACGGCGGTTCGTCGATTATTGTGTCGCTTATGCTCGCCGGTCTGATCCTGCGCGTTTCGTACGAGAGCGCCCGTCGCGATGAGTACGACCGTCGCCGCGAGAGCTTTGCCGTTATGGATGAGAGTACCGCCGGCGTAGCCCATGTGCGCGGTGAACGACCTTCGCGTAGCGGCTTTACCGTTCTGGATGGTTCTGCATCCGAGCCGGCAGCTCGTCCACGCCCGCGAATGGCTCCGCAAGGTCGTCCGCAGCGCCCCAGCCCTCGCAACGCGGGCGGCGGATATAATCGAATCGATTTGAACTCGGACCCGTCGGCGCGTCTGCGTACCGACGACCAGGGACCGCGTGTACGAAGGGACTACCATGACCGATAAAATGACCGTTGCTATTGCAGCCGGCGGCACGGCAGGACACATCAACCCCGCGCTCGCCTTGGCCGAAGAACTGCGTGACCGTGGCCACCACGTTGTGTTCGTGGGTCAGTCGCGCAAGCTCGAGGGTCGTCTGGTCCCCGAGGCTGGGTTTGATTTTGTGCCCATTACGGTCACGGGCTTCGACCGCTCCCGTCCTTGGACGGCGCTGACCTCGCTGTGGCGTGTCAACAAGGCCAAACGTGCGCTCGCCAGTCATTTCTCAAAGGTCGGCAAGCCCGATGCCGCCATTGGTTTTGGTGCCTATGTCGAGGTTCCGCTGCTGGGGTGGTGCAAGGGCGCGGGCGTTCCGTATCTGCTGCATGAGCAGAACTCTGTTCCGGGCCTGGCCAACAAGATGATGAACTCCCACGCCGCCCGCGTGTGCATCTCGGTGCCGGCAGCGCGTTCGGTCTTTGAGCGCGAAGGTGACCCTGGCCACGTGCTCATGACCGGCAACCCCGTACGTCGCTCGGTAATCGAGGGCGATCGCGCTCGCGGCCGCAAGGCACTTGGCGTTCCCGAGGACGCTACGCTGTTGCTCGTCTTTGGCGGTTCACTTGGCGCCCAGCACCTCAACGAGCGCGTGGCTTCGCTCAAAAACGAGCTGCTTTCGCGCAAGAACCTCTATGTGTTGCATTCGACGGGTGCCGACGGCTTTGAGGAGACCGAGCGCGCTTTGGCGCTGACGCCCGAGGAGGCGAAGCGTTACCGCGTCCAGCCTTACATCGACAACATGGGCGATATGCTGGCTGCTGCCGATTTGGTGCTCTCGCGTTCGGGTGCATCGAGCGTGGCCGAGATTGCTGCGCTCGCCGTGCCCTCGGTGCTCGTGCCGTATCCGCATGCGACGGCCGACCACCAAACCACCAATGCCCGTTATCTGGTCGACGCCGGGGCCGGTGTGCTCTGCGCCGATGCCGATATCGACGGTTCTGCCTTTGCCGATGAACTGCTGCACCTGGTCGATGACGCGGCGGCGCGCGACGCCATGCGTCAGGCGGCGCGTGGTCTGGCTCAGGATAGGGCCGCCGCTCTTCTGGCCGATGCGGTAGAGGGTTTGCGTTAGTTAGACGGGATATCGTCGGTCGCCCTCGCGCTGATGCGGTAGGTGCGGTACAGTTAACGGGTTACAGGCAGTGTTTACGCAAGGAGTACACGAGCACATGGCTGATTCCCAGACTGCAACCTCCGCGCCCGAGTTTAAGAGCGCCCACTTTATCGGTATCGGCGGCGCCGGCATGAGCGGCATCGCCCTCGTTCTTCACGAGCGCGGTTATGCCGTTACCGGCTCCGACCTTAAGACGTCACGTTATATCCGCCAGCTTACCCGCGCTGGTGTGAAGGTGCATGTGGGCCATGAGGCCGCCACGATCGACGAGGTCAAGCCCGACGTGGTTGTTGTCTCCACCGCTATTCCGGAGTCCAACCCTGAACTCGTGCGCGCTCGCGAGCTTGGTATTCCCGTGTGGCCCCGTGCCAAGATGCTCTCTGCTTTGGGCCACGGCTACACCACCGTCGCTGTTGCCGGCACGCATGGCAAGACCACCACGTCTTCGATGTGCGCCACCATGCTCGACCGCATGGGTCTGGATCCGAGCTTCTTGATCGGTGGCATCGTCGAGGGCTATGACACGAACGGCAAGAACGGCTCGGGCGACTACTTTGTCGCC
>CABUQY010000162.1 GCA_902493915.1 uncultured Collinsella sp. | reverse complement strand
TGGCGCTTGGCCGCGTATGGAGCGAGCCGCCGACCCTCAACGATGTGTTCCTCGAGATCACCGGCCGCGAGCTGCGCGACTAGGGGGCGGCCATGTTCAACACCATTACCATCACGGTCAAGACGCTGCTGCGCCGGCCGAGCACGTGGGTCTGGAGCGCGGTCTTTCCCATCGCGCTTTCCACGATGTTTATGTTTATGTTTGTGAACCTCAGCTCCGATGGCACGGTCGACCCGGTGCCGGTTGCCGTCGTGGCGGACGAGGCCTGGGACGCTTCGACCTTTAAGGACGTTGCGACGTCGCTTGCCAAGGAAGGTGACGACCAGCTGCTCGATGTGAGCGAGTACAAAGACTTGGCAGCCGCGCGCAAAGCACTCAAGGCCGGCGAGGTCGCGGGCATCTATACGGTCGACGATGCGGGCGCACCCAGGCTCACGTTGCTTTCGAGTTATGACAGCTCGCGTGCGACGTCGGTGCTCGCCGACCGCAGCATTCTGGAGACGGTGGCAAGCTCGTATACGCAAAATGCCGAGCTCATGCGCCAGATTGCCCAGGACAACCCGGCGGCGCTTACCGATCCGGAGGCGGTTGCGCGCGCCCTATCGCTCGAGGGCGGCACCCGTCGCGTGAGCCTGACGCGCACCACGCCCGACGCTACGACCATCTACTATTTCGCACTCTTTGGCCTGGTCGCGATGATGTCTGCCGAGTTTGCCGCTTTGGGCGTCGTCGATTTGCAGCCCAATCTGTCCGGCCTCGGCACGCGTCGCTGCGTGGGCGGCCTTTCCAAGACGGCGTCGCTGGCTGGCATCTTTGTGGGATCATGGCTGGTCTCCTTTGCCTCGATAGCGGTTGCGATCGGCTACGTGCGCCTGGTGGTCGGTGTCGACTTTGGCGGGCGCGAGGGGCTGTGCCTGGTAGGTGGCGCTGTGTCCGCGCTAGCCGCCACGGGCTTGGGGCTCTTTGTGGGCACGCTTCCCGTTAAGGGCGGCAAGGCGTCCAAGTCCGGCATCCTCACGGGCTTTGCCACCACGTGCGCCCTGTTCGCCGGCCTCTACGGCGTGCCGGCGATGGGACTTGCCGACGACGTCGCCCGCGCCTGCCCGGCCGAGTGCTGGCTCAATCCTGTCAAGCTCATCTGCGACATGTTCAACCGTCTGTATTTCTTTGAGGATCTGGGACCCTTTGCCGTTCGCGCCGGCGCGCTGGTCCTCATGGCCCTGGTGTTTGTCACCGCCGCATCGCTAATCTTTGGAAGGAGTCGCTATGAGCACCTTTAAGACTGCGCTTCGCATGGCGCTCGCGCACCCGCTCTACCTGCTCATCTATACGGTGTTTCTTTCACTGTTGGGTGTGTTTATCGCGGCATCGGTGAGCTCAAACTCGTCGCAGCTCACCGACTACAAGCCTTGCGATGCCAACGTGGTCGTGGTCGACCGCGACGACAGCGATCTTTCGCGGGCGCTTACCAAGCACCTGGGTTCGCGCTTTGACCTGGTCACGGGCGTCGGCGACGATACGTACGATCTTGCGGACGCGCTCTCCAAGAGCAATGGCGCCAAGGGCCACGCCGATTGCGTGTTCTTTATCCCGGAGGGGTTTGAGGACGACCTGATCGCGGCCGCCCGTGCGGGGAAGACCCTGCCCAAGCTCGACGTGACCTACGGCTCCGGCACCATGGCGGCAGCGCTTTCGTCTGCCGAGGCCTCGCGGTGGATCTCGCTCGCGGGCGCTTCGGCGGCCCTGGAGCCCGTCGCCTCTAACGGCAGTGTCGCCAAGGCCGCTGAGCATGCCGCCGCCAAGCGTGCCGAGGTCGAGATTGAGCGGGTCAAGGTCGACTCGACTGCCGCCGCCACGCTCGAGTCGTACTTCAACTTTGGCGCGTACGCGATCATCTCGTCGGTCATCGTGTCGGTGGGACTGGTGTTCTCGGGCATGAACGAGCCCGAGCGCGAGCGCCGCATGGAGGCCGGCCCGGTCTCCGAGCGCCAGCGCTCGCTTGCTGTGTTCGCGGCTGCTGCAGTGCTCACCGTCTGCATCTGGTTTGTGTCGAGCATGATGGGTGTCGTGGGCTTTGCCGGCGCGGTTGCCGAGGTCGGCGTGGGTCGTGTGTGCCTGGCGCTGGCGGCGACGTTTGCCCTGGCGTGCACGCCTCTGGCCGTTGGCTTTGCGCTGTCGAGCCTGGGCGCGCGCGAGGAGCTGCTTAACGGTGTGGGCAACCTGCTCGGCATGCTCATGACGTTTTTGGGCGGCGCTTGGATGCCGCTGTCGCTGATGGGCTCGGCCGTGCAGACGGTGGCGCACTTTGTGCCGACGTATTGGGTGAACGACGCGATTGGCAAGGCGCTCGCTTCGGATCTGACGTCCACCGTGTTGGGCGACATCGCCTGCGACCTGGGCGTCACCGTGCTCTTCGCCGCCGCCATTGCCGCCGTAGGCCTGGCCCTCTCACGCGCCAAATCCCGCGCCTAGTCTGAAATAAATCCTAGGCCTCGCCCCAAAATAGTTCGCCAAGGTTTACTATTACGTTCATAAAGTAGTACTAGGCTAACAATGGGGGATACCATGGCAACGCAGGAAGCCTACGTCCAGGTTAAGGATCTCAAAAAGCACTACGGCGACGGTGATGCGCGCCTGACGGTACTCG
>CABUQY010000161.1 GCA_902493915.1 uncultured Collinsella sp. | reverse complement strand
GCTGCCGGAAACAACCCGCCAGTTTCGAAAGTCGCAATCATTGGATTTGGCTCACAAGCCTATGTCACTGACCGCGGCGTCCAAGTTGTTCCGCTGGATGTTCTCGCGCCGTAGTGCAATTGCAAGTTTTAACTTCTTTTGCTTTCTCTCACTTCTTTTAACGAAACACCCGGTGGGCATTAACTGCTCGCCGGGTGTCTTGGTTAGGACGTTATAAAGCAGGACTTCCGAAACACGGCGGTCAGGTCCGCCTCCTAAGGGCCTGAGGTGCTCGAGATTGGGAGCGACAAGCCCGACGAAGCGTACTTAGGTACGCGAGGAGGGTTGGAGCCCCAAGGTTGAGTGCCTCAGCGCCCTAAGGCCAGGTCTTCGCCGTTGGTGGCGATGACCTTCTTGTACCAGTCAAAGCTCTTCTTTTTGGAACGCTTGAGAGTGCCGTTGCCCGCATCATCGCGGTCGACATAGATAAAGCCGTAGCGCTTGGACATCTCGCCCGTGCCGGCAGACACCAGGTCGATCGGGCCCCAGGTGGTGTAGCCCAGCAGGTCAACGCCGTCCTCGGTCACCGCATCGCGCATCGCGGCGATATGCTGGCGCAGGTAGTCGATGCGGTAGTCGTCGTTGATGGAGCCGTCCTCCTCGACAACATCCTTGGCGCCCAGGCCGTTCTCGACCACAAACAGCGGCTTCTGATAGCGGTCGTACAGGTCGTTGAGGGTGATGCGGAAGCCCAGCGGATCGATGGCCCAGCCCCACTGGCTCTCCTGCAGGTAGGGGTTCTTGGCGCCGGCGAAGGCGTTGCCCTGGGTGCGCTTGACATCGGGGTTATCGGCACCGGCGGAGCAACGGGTGCTGTAATAGCTAAAGCTGATGAAGTCGACGGTGTTAGCGGCCAGGATCTCGCGGTCCTCGTCCGTCATGCCCACATCGATGCCCAGGCGCTCGAGCTTCTTGACGGCATAGGCCGGGTAGTAGCCACGGCTCTGGACGTCGACGAAGAAATAGTTGCTCTGGTTGTCAATCTGCGCCTGGCGCACATCGCCCGGACGGCAGCTGTAGGGATAGTAGCTACCTGCGGCAAGCATGCAGCCGATCTTGATCTCGGGGTCGATCTCGTGAGCGATCTTGGTTGCCCAAGCGCTGGCGACGAGCTCGTTGTGGGCGGCCAGGTACTCGACAGCCTCCTTGTTCTCGCCCTCCTCAAAGACCAAACCGGCACCCATAAACGGCAGGTGCAGAATCATATTGATCTCGTTGAAGGTGAGCCAGTACTTCACCAGCCCCTTGTAGCGGGTAAAGATCGTGGTCGCGAGGTTCTTGTAGAAGTCGATGAGCTTGCGGTTGCGCCAGCCGCCGTACTCCTTGATGAGATGGATCGGGCAGTCGAAGTGCGTAATGGTCACGATCGGCTCGATACCGTGTGCCTGACACTCGCGGAACACGTCCTCGTAAAATGCCAGGCCGGCCTCGTTGGGCTCGGCCTCGTCACCGTTGGGGAAGATACGGGTCCACGCCAGGCTCATGCGGAAGGTCTTAAAGCCCATCTCGGCGAAGAGGGCGATGTCCTCCTTGTAGTGGTGGTAGAAATCGATGCCGGTCTGCGCGGGATAGTAATAGCCGTCCTCGAAGTCGAGCATCTTGCGCTGGCCGGAGACCACCGCATAGCGCTCGGGGCCATGCGGCGCCACGTCCACGTTGGCCAGGCCGCGGCCATCCACGTTGTAGGCGCCCTCGCACTGGTTGGCAGCCGTTGCGCCGCCCCACAGGAAGTCTTTACGGAAAGCCATGCATCAATCCTTTCACACGCTGTTTGTCGTAGTTTCAGTATCCCCGCAAACGGGGCCTCTCTCAACAACAGCGGCGCAGGCCGACACTTCTTTTCGCGCACGGGCGTCCGGCAGTCGCCCCCGTCTGACACTTTTTGATACCTGCCCGCCCAAACCGCCAGCCACCACAAAGGGGGCAGGCACCTTTGCGGCGGATTGGGCACGGTTTGTCTCGATCTGTAACAGTTAGGCCGCCAAAACCGGGCCTGGTGTTACAGATCGAGATTGTTAGGCCTGTCCCCTACGGTTTGTCTAAATCTGTAACAGGTAGAGACGATTTAGCCCGCTAGATGTTACAGATCGAGACAGAAGATTCTAGTCGCAGGCGATGTCGAGGTTTTTGCCGATGAGACCTACGTAGCCGCCCTCGGCAGCCTTGGGGCTGTCGGCGTGGCAGAGGACCCACTTGTCGGCCTTCCAGTAGCAGTAGCTGTCACCGGTGGCAGGCATGTCGGCTGCGGCCTCGGGGCGCGGGCCGTTGGTGCCCGCCGGCAGCGCCACCATCACCTGGAAGCCGCCGTCGTCGACCATGCAGGGCGTGTAGTGGAGCGTGGTGTTGAAGACTTCGACGACCGTACCCGCCGGCACGCGGAACGCCTTGACGCACGCGGTGTCGAGCTTGCCGTCCTCGATCTCCCAGCGATGCGCCACGAGCAGGATAAAGTCGCGGGCGCCCAGGTTAAACTCGCTGGCGCGGTGATACTCCAGGCAGTTGAGCTGCGTGTTGTGGCCATTGCACCAGCCCAGCTGGAAGGGACGACCGCCAAACATGAGAAAGCCCAATTTGTCGGCATCCTTGACGCCCTCGAGCTCCGGCGCGCTTGCCACGTACTTGCTGCCCTCGGGGACGGGCGTGGCAGAGAG
>CABUQY010000160.1 GCA_902493915.1 uncultured Collinsella sp. | reverse complement strand
CGACGAGAACCGTCATATCCTGGGCATCGTGACCTTCGACGACGCCATGGACGTTATCGCCGAGGAGCATCAGGAGGACCTGCAGATCGCCGGTGTCGGTTCGGGCGATAGCGCGTCCGACGACTCGACGAACGTGCTCAGCTGGTTCGTACATCGCCAGTACTGGGTTGTTGTATGGGGCATCGCGTCGTGCATCATGGCGACCGTGCTGGGAACGGCGCTCGGCTCCGCGCATCTGGTGGTGTTCCCCATGTGCGCCATGCCGCTCGTACTGCTGGCGGCCTCGCGCATGGTGTCGTTCGTCAAGAACTACTTCTTGGAGTATGACGGTCACGACGACGAGCCCAAGCCGTATCTGGGGTTCTTCTTCCAGAGCACGGGCATGGGCCTGATTCTGTCACTCGTGACCTACCTGTGCGCTCAGCTGGTGCGCACCGCCGCGTTCCCCGATGCGCCCATGTTTGAGGAGCAACTCTTTACCGGGTGCTTTAATATCGCTGCCATCATTTGCCTGGTTGGCAACATGAGTGCCGTGATTTACCTGATGGTGCTGTTCTGGCGTGACGAGCATGACCTCAACACGTCGGGCACCGCCATGAACGTTATTGCCGTCATGATCTCGTGCGTAGCGTACTGCGCCGCTGCGGTGCTGCTCGCCATGTCGGTCATTGGTTAGGTGGTCGCGTGCAAAATACCAAGCAAAAGTCGGGCACCAAGCAAAAGTTGACCATCGCGGCCATCTTTGGCGCTATGGGTCCCGGTCTGCTGGCGGCGCTTTCGGGCAATGACGCCGGCGGCATTGCAACGTATTCCAGCGCGGGCGCCAGCTATGGCTATAAGATGCTCTGGATGCTTCCCGTCATGACTGTGCTGCTCATCGTGACGCAGGAGACCGCGGCGCGCTGCGGCTGCGTCACGGGCAAGGGCCTGGCATCGCTCATTCGCGAGCGCTTTGGCGTGCGCAAGAGTGTACTTGCTATGGCGGCGCTGTTGATCGCCAACACGGCTGTGACCATTTCGGAGTTTGCGGGCATCGCCAGCGGCCTTGCTCTCTTTGGCGTGCCGGCGAGCATCTCGGTGCCGTTGGTGGCGCTGCTGGTGTGGATGCTTACCATGTCGGGTAGTTTCCAGCGCATCGAGAAGATTCTGCTGCTGGTGAGCTGCGTGTTCGTGACCTATATCGTCGCTGCATTTATGGCTGGCCCCAACTGGGGTGAGGTCGCGGTCGACCTGGTCGTGCCTAACATTCAAAATGACCCCAGCTACGTGTCGCTCGTGGTCGCAACGATCGGTACCACCATCGCGCCGTGGATGATCTTCTTGGCGCAGAACAACGTGGTCGATAAGAACGCGGGCGAGGACGATATCGTGCTGCAGCGCATCGATACCGTGAGCGGCTCGCTTGCCGCCGATGTCATTGCCGGCTTTATTATCATCACGACCGGTACGGTGTTGTTCCCGGCGGGTATTCAGATTAGCGATGCCGCTGATGCTGCCCGCGCGCTGGAGCCTATTGCGGGTCAGTGGTCCACGGTGCTGTTTGCCTCGGGCCTGGTCGCGGCGAGCTTCTTGGCCGCCTGCGTGCTGCCGGGCGTTACGTCGAGCGCTATCTGTGAGGCATTTGGATGGGAGCGCGGTGCCGACCGCAGCTGGGACGAGGCCCCGGTCTATCGCGGCATCATTACGGCCATCATCGGTATCTCTGCCGTGCTGGTGCTTATGCCCGGCGTCGATCTGTTCCAGATTATGATGACCTCGCAGGTCATCAATGGCGTGCTACTGCCCGTGGTTCTGGTGTTCCAGGTGGTTATTGCCGCTGACCGTCACATTATGGGCACTAACCGCAACGGCCGCGTGTGGAATGTGCTCACTTGGGCGACTATCGGTGTGATTACGGTGCTCACGGTCGTCATGTTTGTGCTGCAAGCGATGGGCTACAGCGCTTAACGCCCACTTTTGCTTCCGAACAGGCCGCAGCCATGGGCTGCGGCCTGTTTTTTGCCCGCGACCTCTTGGGGCCGGCTCGAAAAGAGTGATTTTGGGTTGTTTGCTGCGGACTACTTGTCGGTGCTCAGCTTGTGCGGCTTGAGAGCGAGCGCATTGACGAGCGCGTCGGTGGCAGACTTGACGGCTGCCGGTTGCGGATCGTTGACGTGATCCTCAGGATGCACGGGCAGGTCCTTCTTGACTGCGTCGTGGATCAAGTTGAGGTACTCAGTCACGCCAGTGGTCGATAGGTGCGTGCCATCGCCATCGAACAGGTCGTTGCGGTTGGTACTGTATCCGTACCAGTCGATAACGCGCACGTTCTTGTAGCGCGTAGCGGCGTTGGCGATGGCCTGGTTAGTAGAGCCAACCCACGGCTGCGGGCTGCGCGTGTTCACAAACACCACAATACGCTTATCTCCTGCATCGGCCATGATGGCGTCGATCTGGTCGTCGGTTACCAAGCCGTTGGTGCCCAGCGCAAAGACCACGATCTTGCCGGCAAGGTTCTGTTGGAGATAGCCCTCAAATGTCGCACGGCCCGCATCGAACTGGCGGCCCTTTTCGGCATCGATATGGCTGTGCGGGAACACGCCGTCAAAGGTGTCCACGGCACGCAGCGACACGGAGTCACCGATCATCAACAGGTCGTAGGAGCCATCGGGGAAGCCGTCGTTGTCCTTGTCGGCGCCGTCGGCCGCCTGCTGGTCGGTGGG
>CABUQY010000159.1 GCA_902493915.1 uncultured Collinsella sp. | reverse complement strand
TCGACAAGATCGCCCGCAAGGCCGAGAACCTCTCCATTACCCGCGATGTTTCGGGCGAGGGCGTTCAGCAGGCGCTGCTTAAGATTCTTGAGGGCACGGTGGCCAGCGTTCCGCCCACCGGGGGCCGCAAGCATCCCCAGCAGGAGCTGCTGCAGATCGACACGACCAACATCCTGTTCATTTGCGGCGGTGCCTTTGTGGGTCTGGACAAGATCATCGCCGATCGCGTGGGCAACAAGGGCGTGGGCTTTAACTCCGAGATCGCCGGCCCCACTTCGGTCGACGAGAACGACCTGCTGCGTCAGGTGCTTCCGCAGGACCTCAACGCCTTTGGCATGATCCCCGAGTTTGTGGGACGTACGCCCGTCGTCACCCAGACGCAGGCGCTTGACGAGGACGACCTGGTGTCGATCCTGACCGAGCCCAAGAACGCCGTGGTGCGTCAATACCGTAAGATGTTCCAGCTCGAGGACGTTGAGCTTGAGTTTGAGGACGCCGCCCTGCACGAGATCGCCCGCATGGCGCTCGCCCGCAAGACCGGCGCCCGCGGCCTGCGCTCCATCTGCGAGGACGTTCTGCAGCAGACGATGTTCGACCTGCCCAGCGAGGAAGGCGTTTCCAAGGTCGTTGTGACCGAAGCCTCCGTAAAGGGCGAAGAGCAGCCCCAGCGCATCTACGGCTAAACCAGCCAAAAACGTGCTTGCAAATAGCCTCTGACCATCCGTGGTCGGAGGCTATTTTATATATACGCAATAACCCCAACTACCTGTGTTATTCTGTGTGTTTGTTTAAGCCTCAGCGAAGTCATATCAGACTGAAGTAATCGATACCTAAGGGGAGGAATGCAGGCCCTGGTGGGCCTACATTCCTCCCCGGCGGGACAGGGAGAGATATATGGAAGAGATGCCCAAGAACTACGATCCGTCGACCAGCGAGCCGGCGATCCTGCAGAAGTGGCTCGACGGCGGCTACTATAAGCGCCGCGAGGGCGTGGGCGACTGCACCGTCACCATTCCGCCTCCCAACGTGACCGGCAAGCTCCACATGGGCCACGCCACCGACGACTCCATCCAGGACGCCATCATCCGCATGGCCCGCATGCGCGGCAAGTCCACGCGCTGGGTGCTGGGCACCGATCACGCCGGTATCGCTACGCAGACCAAGGTCGACAAGAAACTCAAGAGCGAGGGCATTAGCCGCCTGGAGATCGGTCGCGACAAGTTTGTCGACGCTTGCTGGGATTGGACCCACGAGTACGGCGGCATCATCGTCGAGCAGATCAAGCGTATGGGCTGCTCCGTTGACTTCGATAACGAGCGCTTTACCATGGACGAGGACTACGCGCAGGCCGTGCGCAAGGTCTTCTGCGACTGGTACCACGACGGTCTGATCTACCGCGGCAAGCGCATCGTCAACTGGTGCCCCAACTGCACCACCGCCATCTCGGACGACGAGGCCGAGTACAAGGACGAGAAGGGCCATCTGTGGCACCTGCGCTACCCGCTGACCGAGCCGGTCAACGGCCAGGACTACATCGTCGTCGCCACCACGCGCCCCGAGACCATGCTCGGCGACACGGGCGTCGCCGTTTCCCCGAAGGATCCCGAGAAGGCCGCCTTCGTGGGTAAGACCGTCAAGCTCCCCATCGTCGATCGCGAGATTCCCATCTTTGAGGATTGGCATGTCGACGCCAACTTCGGTTCCGGCTTCGTTAAGGTTACTCCGGCCCACGACCCCAACGATTACGCCATGGGTCAGGCCCACGACCTTCCGCAGATCAATATCTTCGACGAGCACGCGGTGGTCGTCGAGGGCTATGGCGAGTTCACCGGCATGACCCGCGAGGAGTGCCGCGAGGCGGTCATCAAGTGGTTCGACGAGCACGGCCTACTCGATCACGTCGAGGAGCACGACCACTCCGTCATGCACTGCTACCGTTGCGACGCCGCGCTTGAGCCGTGGCTGTCCGAGCAGTGGTTCGTGGCCGTCGACAAGCTCAAGGGGCCGGCGCTCGACGCCGTCAACTCCGGTAAGGTCACCTTCCACCCCGCGCGCTGGACGCAGACCTACACCACTTGGATGGAGAATCTCAAGGACTGGTGTATTAGCCGCCAGCTGTGGTGGGGCCACCGCATTCCCGTGTTCTACTGCGAGGACTGCGGCTGGGAGGACGCCCTTACCGAGGACACCGATGTGTGCCCCAAGTGCGGCGGTCATCACGTGCATCAGGACGAGAACGTGCTGGACACCTGGTTCAGCTCGCAGCTGTGGACCTTCGCCACGCAGGGCTGGCCGCAAAAGCCGGAGCTGCTCGAGGGCCATCATCCCACGACGGCGCTCGTCACCGCGCGCGACATCATCGCGCTGTGGGTCGCCCGCATGGTCATGAGCTCGCTGTACTTCCTGGACGAGGTGCCGTTTAAGGACGTCGTCATCTACCCGACGATCCTTGCCAAGGACGGCAGCCGCATGTCCAAGTCCAAGGGCAACGGCGTTGACCCCATGGACCTCATCGGTATGTACGGCGCCGACGCCATGCGCTACAACCTTCTTACGCTGTGCACCAACAACCAGGATGTTAAGTTCGACGCGAACATCGACAAGAAGACCAAGAAGCTCATCGACAGCCCGCGTACCGACCAGGCCAAGAGCTTTGTGACTAAGATCTGGAACGCCAGCCGCTTCCTGCTCATGAACATGGAGGG
>CABUQY010000158.1 GCA_902493915.1 uncultured Collinsella sp. | reverse complement strand
GCCACGCGCTAGTAGTTCACCACCTGCTCCTCAAAGTACGCCTTCGGGTGGTTACACACCGGGCACACCTCGGGCGCCTCGGCGCCCACATGCAGGTGCCCGCAGTTCAGGCACTTCCATACCTTCACGCCCTCGCGCTCAAACACCTCGCCCGACTCAATGCGCTCGACAAGCTTGTTGTAGCGCTCCTCGTGAGCCTGCTCGACAGCACCGACGCCACGGAACTTCTCGGCGATCTCGGCAAAGCCCTCCTCCTCGGCGGTCTTGGCGAACTCGTCGTACATCGTGGTCCACTCGTAGTTCTCGCCCGCGGCGGCGTCACGCAGGTTGTCCAGAGTGCCCGGAACGGCGCCGTCGTGCAGATACTTAAACCACAGCTTGGCGTGCTCGGACTCGTTGCCCGCCGTCTCGGCAAAGATATTCGAGATCTGAACGTAGCCGTCCTTTTTGGCCTTGGATGCATAGTAGCGATACTTGGTGTGTGCCTGGGACTCACCGGCAAAAGCAGTCTCGAGGTTCTTCTTGGTCTGAGAGTTCTCAAAATCCATAGGTGTACTTCCCTTCAACACGTGCCGCCCATAGGCTTTGAGCGACCTTGTCTTTAGGATGCCCTCAAGCCGCGAATTTAAACCTTACAATCCCGTTCTTCAGATTTCCACGGGCTAAATGCTCAGCCAGCGATCGCCCTCGGCTCGGCAAAAGCCCTCACGCTCCAGGTCGGCCAGAATGCCCGCGACAAGCTCGCGCTCGACCGGCCCGCGCCCAGCCGCCGCTTCCATATCGTTAACGCCCACCACGGCATCAGCAAGCGTAATCCCCGCCGGCTGCCCATCGCGCGCTGCCAACAACATACGCACGATATGCGCGCGCTTTTGGCGGCGCGAGCCCTCAAACTTGGACTGACGACTATAGCCCGCCGACCGCCTGGACGGATTGGGCAGTGTCTTTTTAAGATACGCGCCGTAATCCAGCAATGCGTAATACCACGCGCGCGGCGTGTCGGCATCGTCTTGAGGCGCGGCAAAGGGCGCGATCTCGTCCGCCGCCGCGCCGGGGGCCGCCGGACAGGCAGCTTGGATCAGCGGCACCAGTTCGCGATCGGGAACGGCCGGCACATCGGGAAAGAAATGATGCAAAAAGACCGTGCGCACATTGGTCTCCAAATACACGCCCGGAAGATCGAATGCAAACGAACGGATGCCCTGCGCCGTTGCCGGGCCAATGCCGGGCAGAGCGACCAAGTCACGCGTCTCGCGCGGAAACTCCCCATCCCAGTCCTCTACAACGCACTGTGCAGCCCTGTGAAGCGCCAAGGCGCGGCGATTATAGCCCATCCCCTGCCACGCATCCAAGACATCGGAAGGGACAGCCTGAGCGAGCGCCTGCACGGTCGGAAAGCGATCGAGCCACGCCGGCATACGCGTCTCCACGCGTGGCACCTGTGTTTGCTGCAGCATGACCTCGGAAAGCCAAATGATGTACGGGTCACGCGTGCGGCGCCACGGAAGGTCGCGATAACGCAGGACCCCTTCCGAACGAATCATCGAACGAAAGGGGTCCTGAATCATATCTATGCTCCTTATGCGGCGCTATTCCTCCCGGCATGTATACGCACAGGTGGCGTACTCGGGAAACGCTTCGCGGTCGGCGAACTTGGGATCGACGGCCGGGAACTGGCGGTGAGCGACGATGTCGCCGAGCGAAACGGAATCGAGGTAGTCGCGCATCAACGCCTGAGCTCCGGCCCACAGGGGATGATAGCAGCACGTGCCCATGCGCGCACAGTCGCCATCGGGTGCGGTGCAATCATTCATAACCATAGGGCCCTGAACGGCCTCGACGACCTGACGAATGGTAACGTCGTCCGGACTGACCTTGAGACGCATGCCACCGTGGACGCCACGCAGGCTCTCCACAATACCGGCCTGGACCAAACCGTGCTGAATCGAGCGGGCAAACGAATACGGGACATTGACCTCTTCGGCAGCGGTGCGAACAGAAAGCAAACACTCCGGATCCTCGGCAAGCATCGCCAGCATACGAAGGACGTAATCAGTCTTCCTCGATATGTCCATTTTTCCCCTTTCAAGGAATACGAACAGCTCGAACGAGCTCCGGGGCCGAGCTTGTGTCGAGACGCTAAATGACCGCCAGGACATCCAAATGGTAAATCGGATATCCACTGAGTGCCGCGCTTGGAGCGAAATGCATCAGATGCGGCGCACAGTGCAATTTAGTATAACCTAACCCCCTGTCTCGTTGAACAGGTGTTGCGCAACAAAGCTGCTGTTTAGACAGATATGCTTATTGGATTTTACTTGCGTTCCCGAAGGCGCGGAGATTCTGGGCAAAGATGCCTCAGGGCGATCGTTCTATCGAAACAAAGTGTATCAAACGCAAAAAGCCACGTCCGAAGACGTGGCTTTAATTGCGTTGGCGGGAAGTACGGGGCTCGAACCCGCGACCTCCGACGTGACAGGCCGGCGCTCTAACCAAACTGAGCTAACTCCCCAGGCAGACGTTCGCGTTTGTTTCCGCTCGCGTGCGCTGCGGGGATTAGTATACACAGAAGTCTGTCCGGCGCGCAACAACTTTTTTGAAAAAATTTTTCGGTCCCTCCGGCCTTGATTATCAACTTCATCCGAACACCTCCCACATTCATCCGCACATGTGCTGATGAATGTGGGAACCCGATACCCTGAGGGCCGGATCGGCCGGCCCCGGGAGATCGGAGGACG
>CABUQY010000157.1 GCA_902493915.1 uncultured Collinsella sp. | reverse complement strand
CGCGGTAGCCGTGACGCAGGAGTAGATCGACGAAGACACCGTTACCCGCCGTGAGCGTGCCGCTGAAGGTTCCGTCGTAGATACGGCCGACGCCGCACGAGGGACTGCGATCCTGCAGTACGCACATGGCAATCTCGTCCGGGCCGCCTGCCTGCTCGCACATGTCGAGCGCGCGCTCGGCACCCAGGCGAAACTCGCGATCGACTGAGGTACCCTCGCAGGTACGGACCTCGCCGTCCACGATCTCGGAAGGATCGCGCGGTGTGGGCAGGCCGCCAAAAACCTCAGGGCATACCAACAGGACCTCGGCCCCCGTGCGCTCGCAAGCCTCGACCAGCTCGCGATGATAGTTGTCGAGTCCGTTATACTTGCAGCTCTCGCCCATCAAGCAGGCACTTACCACGATCTTCATGCATATCCCTCCCAAGCAAAACGCCCCATTTGAGATAGAAGCTCAAATGGGGCGTTCGATGCTGTGTAACCAGCCTTACCGCTGCTTCGGCATCAGCGGATTCTCGCGCGTGAGGAGATTCATGAACTCCTCGCCCGTGATCGTCTCCTTCTTGTACAGATAACGAGCCAGCTCGTGGAGCTTGAACTTGTTCTCCTTCAGGATCTGCAGGGCGCGGTCGTGCGCATCCTCGATCAGCTTGGCGACAATCGCGTCCACGCGCTCGGCCGTACCGGGGGCGCAGGTGAGCGACGTATCCTGGTTGAGGTACGCATTCTGGACGGTACCGAGCGCCATCATGCCAAACTCGTCGGACATACCAAAGCGCGTCACCATGTTGCGGGCGAGCTTGGTGGCCTGCTCGATATCGTTGGCGGCGCCAGTCGTCATCTCACCAAAGATGAGCTCCTCGGCCGCACGGCCACCGCAGTAGACGGCGAGCTTGTCCAGGACCTCCTGGCGTGTGGTCAGGAAGCGCTCATCCTCCTCGACCTGCATGGTGTAGCCCAGAGCACCGCTCGTGCGTGGCACGATGGTGATCTTCGTGACCGGCGCAGAGCCCTTCTGGCGAGCGGCAACAATGGCATGGCCGATCTCATGGTAGGAAACGACCTGCTTCTCGTGGTCGGAAAGCACCGTGGACTTACGCTGTTGGCCGGCAATGACGACCTCCACCGACTCCTCGAAGTCGTCCTGGGTTGCACGCTTGCGACCTTCGCGAACGGCGCGCAGGGCGCCCTCGTTGATGATATTGGCCAGGTCGGCGCCCGAGGCACCGGGCGTGGCACGAGCAATCGCGGTCAGATCGATCGGCGGCTCGGTCTTCACACTCTTGGCGTGGAGCTCGAGGATGTTCTTACGGCCGGTCAGATCGGGCAACTCGACGGGGATGCGGCGGTCAAAACGACCGGGGCGCAGTAGAGCGGGATCGAGACTGTCGGGGCGGTTGGTCGCGGCAAGGACAACGATACCCTTGTGGTTATCGAAGCCATCCATCTCGGTCAGCAACTGATTGAGCGTCTGCTCGCGCTCGTCGTTGCCGCTAAAGCCGCCGCCATCGCGCTTCTTACCAATGGTATCGATCTCGTCGATAAAGACGATACACGGGGCCTTTTCCTTGGCCTGCTTAAACAGGTCACGAACCTTTGCAGCGCCGCGACCAACAAACATCTCAACGAACTCAGAGCCCGAAATGCTAAAGAACGGAACACCGGCCTCGCCGGCAACAGCCTTGGCAAGCAGGGTCTTACCGGTACCCGGAGGGCCAACAAGGAGAGCACCGCGCGGCAGCTTGGCGCCAATCTCCTCGTAGCGCTGCGGCTTCTCCAGAAAGTCGACGACCTCCTTGAGAGACTCCTTGGCCTCTTCCTGGCCGGCGACGTCCTTAAAGGTCACGCCCACGTCCTTGGAGGCGATCACGCGCGCGCCGGACTTACCCAGTCCGCCGCCGCCAAAACCGCCGCCGCCAAAGTTCATCGACGGGCCGTCATCGCCCATAGCCTTCTTCATGCGGCGGTTGAGCCACCAACCGATGAGGAAGAAAATCGCCATGGGGAGGATAAGCGTAAGCAGGTAGTAGGTCATCAAACCCGAGTTTTTATCGGGAACGACCGACTCCAGCGAAGCGCCAGACTCAAGCACGCGATCGGTAAAGCCCGCATCGTTCGGCACACCGGTCGTCTTATAGGCGATGTTCTCGTCCTCGCCCTTCTTGGTGTAATAAATCGAGTAATCGTCCGTGTTGTACTCGACCTTGTCGACACTCTTCTTATCGAGCGCTTTGACAAACGTCGAGTAATCGGTCTTCGTAATCTGCTGCGTGTGACCGATGTTGGGGAACAGAACGGTCGAGAGCACGAGGTAGACGACGAAGGCGATGAGCACGTAGAGGATCATATTCCGTCTACGTTTGTTGTCATCCATCTCCATCTGCTTGAACTCCATCTACTGGGGTTGATAATGGTTTCTAGAATACCCAACCCGAGCGACGATAAACCGACGCCGGGCACGAAAGGACAGAGATGGCATCACTGTAAGTCGGCAAGGTTCAAATCTATACGGGAGACGGCAAGGGCAAGACGAAGGCTGCTTTGGGGCGCGAGAGGATGTCGAGGAACTGATTGCGATAAAGCCCGCCACCACGGAGCTCGTGCTAACCGGCCGCGGGCTGCTGCCGCTGGCCGACCTCGCCGACCTGGTCACCGAAATGCGCCCCGTCAAACACTACTTCGACGAAGGCCTCCTGGCCCGCCAAGGCATCGAATACTAATTGATCCGAAGGGGACGGAGGAAAACGGAT
>CABUQY010000156.1 GCA_902493915.1 uncultured Collinsella sp. | reverse complement strand
GGCGTGGACGTCGAGGCCGACGAAGGTGGTAGTATCGAGCATGGGAGCCCCTTCCATGAATGCGGCGTGGCCGCCACGGTTGGATTAGACACTCACCATTGTCGGCCTAATCCGCGGTCCTTCATGCAGCAGGGGCTCTCAATGTTTTTATGTCCTGCTCATATCGTCTGTGCCGGCATTCGGGGACGCTCCTTGCGGATTTGCGAGCAGTTTGCTCGTTTGTCGACGTGCGGGTGTTCATTTGTCGACTTCTTGGGCTGTGGTCACCTGTTGTTTCTGTGGTGGCTGCGGGCATCTGGCTCAAAAGGGCGGGTTGGCCGTCGATGTTTACCTGCGGTTTTGTTGCGGCGCGCATTTTCGGTCAAGCTTTTCGTCAAGTGTTTGGTCAGCATCTGGTTTGCAGCCGGAGGCCTATTTTGCCCGCGCTGGTCGTGGCTGCCCACCCTCCTCGTAAGCTCAAATTGAGGTCCATCAGTTTGAGGAGGATGCCATGACTGACCACGCTTTTGACCGAGCAGAGCTGGCTGAAGCCGTCGGCAACTATATTGCCGACATGGCTCACTTTTGGATGCTGCGGAAGTTTCAATTCCTGGAGCCGGCGCGCGAACAGTTCGAGGTCATTGTCGACCCGTGGCTCAGCTATTGCGAGGGGCCTTCTCAAAACGAAATCATGGCCTACAACATGGCGTTTACCGATTGGCTGCTCTTCGAGCGCCCCTATCGCCATGGCAAAACGCTGCTCGAGCTATATGTTGACGAGCCGCCGGCATCGCTTTCGCCTGCCTCGCTCAAGCGGCTCGAGCAGGTACGCGACACGCAGTATTTCTCGCGCTTTGGCATTTTGGACAAGAATCCTGCGTCCGGCATGGTCGTGCTGAAGGACACGCGCACCGATCATCGCTTTGATGTCTACGACCCGCATATCGTGCGGAAGGAGCATTGGAACGACGGCGCGATTGCGGTGCGCCTCGCCTGCGTCGACGATGTCTGGCTTACGGCGGGACAGCTCTACCTGTATGACATCGCGCGCCTGAACGACACGGCGGTCGACGGGCCGGGTGCGGTGCATCCCGAGGACCTGCAGGACGGCTTTGACACCTCGTGCATCAGCTTCTTCTTGCGTCTGGTCCGCGACATCATGGGCGCCCAGGGGCGTTACGTAAAGTCGCTCAATATTTACGAGCAAGAATGGGAGTAGGGGATGGGCGGTTGTCGCCTGCCTCGCCTTCTGCCTTTATGTCTCGATCTGTAACGTTTGGGGACAAAAAACCGGTCTACCTGTTACGGATCGAGACGAATGCTTGGGCGCCGCTGGTTTGTCTCAATCTGTAACGTTTAGGGGTCTGGAGAACGGTTTACTGTTACAGATCAAGACATTTGTCGGCGGAGGCAACGGTGACGATGGTTCATTTGTCCGATGTGGTGGTGATGGAAGTGTCTAATACCGTTTTCAAGCACAAGCATACGACTCGCAACACGTTGGCGCGGAATAGGATGCTCGCGCGACTCACGGAGGCGACCGAGCAAGGTGCGCTGCTCGCAACGCATGACAATGCCGAGCTCATGTGGCTACGGCGTCATGTGGGGACCGATGATATTGCGGAGCCCGAGCCGTATTTGTTCTGCTTTCAACATGATTGGGGTGTACTGACGCCGGCGGAGCGAGCGCTGCGTACCATCAAAGGGCTTGCAGAGTTTCATCCCGATTGGGCGTTTTGGGGTTATGACGCGGCACTTTTGTGGGGTCTGGAGGTGCCGAATGATCTGCTTGGGCCACGATATCTTGTTAAGACAGGTTGCTCGGTGCCGCTGAGTGCAGGATGTCGGCTGTTGCGTCCGCGGGCGGCGGGCGCACTTGAACAAGTCGACGGCGTGCAGGCGACGTCGTTTTGGCGCACGGTGGAGGATTGCTTGCTGCGTGCGCCGTTCTCCTACGGGTTGGCGATTGCCGATTCTGCATTGAGGGCAAGGGGCGTATCGCGCGATGACCTGTGCGAGTGTCTCCGCTCCGATTGCGAGGGCAGGCGCGGGTATCGCAGGGCGCAAGTGATTGCGTCATATGCGGACGGCTTGTCCGAAAACGGCGGCGAGTCTCGCTTTCGGGCGTTCTTTATTGCATACGGTTTTCCGGTTCCGGAGCTGCAGGTGGAGTTTCGCGACCCGCTCGATCCGAGCCAGGTGTTTCGCGTCGACTATTTTTGGCGGCTCGAGGACGGGACGTGTGTCATCGGCGAGCTCGACGGAAAGGGGAAGTACACCTTGCAGAGCGGCGAGGGTCGGGAGTCGGTTGACCCATTCGTGGCAGAGCGTCAGCGGGAATCTCATCTGACAATGCTCGGGTATAAGGTGCTTCGGTTTACGTTTAACGAACTCAAAGGCCCGGGGAAGCTAGTCGAGAAAATGAGGCTGGCGGGTATTCCTCGGCAGGTTGAATTGGCTGAGGAGTGGAGATGCCAGTGGTATGGGCGCTGAGAGGTTTTGTCTCGATCTGTAACGTTTAGAGGTTGTTTGAGCTCGTAATTGTTACAGATCGAGACAAGCCGGTGAAACGTTGACCGAATGTCTCGATCTGTAACATCAAGGGGCCTAATAACCCTGTACCTGTTACAGATCGAGACATTTCCCTGTTGTCGCTGGGGTGGGACTGCAACGTGTTCCGCCTCCCCACATCCCCTCTTCCTTCCGTTAACCGATGCGTCTGCAGCAATCCAGCGGGACTAGGTGATAATGGACAAATGTTCAAGTTAATCGTGAGGGAGGAGCTCGATATGGCATCCGCCGATCGTTC
>CABUQY010000155.1 GCA_902493915.1 uncultured Collinsella sp. | reverse complement strand
TGCAATATCGTGCGCCTGCTGCAAAAGCGCGGCGCGCGCGTCAAGGTCGTTATGAGCGAGCATGCCACCGAGTTTGTGGGGCCGCTTACCTTCCGCGCACTCACCAATGAGCCGGTCGCGGTGGGCCTATTCGACGATCCCTCCGACCCCATCCACCACATTTCGCTGGCGCAGGAGCCCGATCTGGTGGTCGTGGCGCCCGCGACGGCCAATATCATCGCCAAGATGGCCAACGGCGTCGCCGATGACCTCATCTCCACCACGCTGCTTGCGACGCCGCGACCCATCGTGATCGCACCCGCTATGAACAACGGCATGTGGAAGGCGCCGGCGACGCAGGCCAACATGGCCACGCTGCGCGAGCGCGGTGTCCATGTAGTGGGTCCGGGCAGCGGCTACCTTGCCTGCGGCGACGTGGACACGGGACGCATGAGCGAGCCCGAGGACATCGTAGAGGCTGTCTGTGAGGTGCTCAACCCCGCGCCACAGGACCTGGCGGGTAAGCGCATCGTAATTACCGCCGGTCCCACGCACGAGCCGATCGACCCCGTGCGATTCATTGGCAACCGCTCTTCGGGCAAGATGGGCATCGCCCTGGCGGGGGAGGCCGCACGCCGCGGCGCTGCGGTCACGCTCGTGTTGGGACCGACATCACTCGATGTGCCCTGCGGCGTGGAGTGCGTGCGCGTGCAGACCGCCGCAGAGATGCTCCAGGCGGCCCTGAGCGCCTTCCAGACGGCCGATGCGGCAATTTGTGCGGCCGCCGTCGCCGACTACACCCCCGCGGCCCCTGCGGACCATAAGCTCAAAAAGGCCAACGAGCGCCTGGATCGCATCGAACTGGTCGAGACGGTCGATATTTTGGCCGAGCTCTCGCGCCAGAAGGGCGAGCGATGCGTGATCGGATTTGCGGCCGAGACCGATAACGTTGCCGAGTACGCAGAGCGCAAATTGGCCCGCAAGGGGTGCGATGTAATAATCGCCAACGATGTCTCACGCACCGATTCGGGCTTTGGGACCGACACCAACAAGGCCTGGATTGTGAGCACAACGGGTACGCAAGAACTTCCCGTACTAACAAAACCCCAGCTCGCAGATACAATTTTGGACTTGCTTCAAAAATTGTAAAAAAGTTCTTGCACAAGTCTAAAGTTTCGGGTTAATATACTCCCTGTTGCGAGCGAGAGCAGAGCAATAAACAAAAGCTTCGGGACGTGGCGCAGCTTGGTAGCGCACTTGACTGGGGGTCAAGGGGTCGCTGGTTCGAATCCAGTCGTCCCGACCAGAAGTTTGCAGGTCAGGCATCTAGTGCCTGACCTTTTTTGTTTTAAGCAATTGCTTAATTTTGATTAATCAACAGGGTGCCAAAAATCTACCTACGCGATAATCGCCTTTTGCGGCTACTTGCGCGTTTTGCACGCGCTTGAGCCGATTTATTAACGCGATGTGAATCTACATACGCGTAGCTGGTATACAGCCGAGTACGGGCTGTATTTATCGCGGCGATTTACACAGATATAGCGACTATAGTGAACAAGCGTGTCGCTGTATTTATTCCAGTAGTTCACTTGATCGGTGGACAAGTGGGCTGCTGCAACGAAACGCCAAGCGGGATGGGCTCTATACGAGGACGCCGCAGGGGTAATGGCGGGGGAGTGCGGCGGGCGCTCTGAGAGCCGCTGTATGACCCCATTTCACCTCAACCCGACAACTATGCTTCAAGACGAGAATCGTTCGTTTGGTTGCCAAAAGAAAAGCCCGCACAGCCTGTGCGGGCTTAACAGCTGAGGCTAGAAGCACCAGGCGGGGCGGACGCAATTCAAGACCGTCGCATTGTCACTGATCGCCGGATCGCCGCCGGCGTGGACACGGAGGAAGAACGTAGAGTGGTCCGGACGCACCGAACGTTCCCACCAATAGCTGCCACTGGCAATGGCAGGGTTGTCCGAATAGCTATTCATCACCTTGCCCTTGAAGGCCTCGTACTGGGTTCCCTCGGAGGAGCTCCAGGGGTAGTCGGAAGCCCAATAGGAGGTGGGGACGATCTCGGAGTAGCTGAGCAGAAACAGCTTGTCGGAGGTAGCCGTCACGGCGGCATTCTTGTTCGCGTTACCGCCGCCGACGTTGTTCGTGAGCTTCCTAACCGATTTAACCTTGGATTGGAAATCGGCGGGCATCAGGTTCCAGATCTCGCCCGAATTCATCTTCGCACGGAGTTCGGATGCCTCCCATCCGCCATCGCTGGTTTTCATGGCGTTCATGCGGGACGAAATATCCGTCGAGGTGGTGAGGAACGTCAGTCCCGCCTTGCCGGTGCCGTCGGCCAAGTCGTCGTGGTTGATGCCGATGATACGGTACTCGAGCGTCTGTCCGTCCGTCAGCTTCATCGAGAACTTCGTTCCCGCATCCATCGCGGCCTTTGCCTTGGCGTACGCCGGCGATGCCTCGCCCTTGGAGGCGATGTCCTCGGCAACCGCTTTCTGCTCCTCGAGCGTCCAGTCCTTCGCGTCCTTGGCGACGGCCGCCTGGACGGTCGCGGAATCGGCCCCGGCGGAGCCTCCACCGGACGCGCCTCCCTCTACGCCGCCGGTCGTCCCGTTGTTCACCGTATTGCCGACCAAGTTGAACTGGTTTCGGATGGCCCCCGCCACGCCGGGTCCCGCGAACACGATGACCAGGCCGATGATCGCGATGATCAGGACGTACTCGATGACACTTTGCCCTCGGAGAAGAGTACCTCTAGGAGATACCCCCCCCCGAAGGTTCTGCGCCGCTGCATACATATGCGACACTCCCTTCGTATGGGGATTGATATTGCATGCAGGAGCGTACGT
>CABUQY010000154.1 GCA_902493915.1 uncultured Collinsella sp. | reverse complement strand
CTTTTCTCGCCCGTGCCCGACTTGCCGTATACCTGCGGCGTCAGGGTGCCAAAGTGAGCCGCCAGGGACGTCGATGCCGTGTAAATCACGTCGTGCATGCCGTTGCGAACAAGAGCCAAATCCGAATCGCTGTTGATCTTGGCCTCCAGGCGCTTCTTCTTGCCCTTGCCGTTGTACTTATAGGCATCGCCGTCGCCATCGCGCGACACGGCAGACAAAAACACGTGAGGCACGTACTGTTTGCCGCCGTTGGCAAGACCCATATAGGCACACGCCATCTGCAGGGGCGTCACCAGGATGTCGCCCTGACCGATGGCAATGTTGGTCATATCGCCGGCATTCCACTTGCGGTCCTCGGCAGAGGCGTCGGTGAAGTACGACTCTTTCCACTCGGCATCGGGAATACGGCCCGCGCCTTCACTCGGCAGATCGATACCGCAGGTCTTGCCCAGGCCCCAGCGACGAAAGACCTCCTGCAGGCCCTCGGAATGCTGCTCGTCATAAAAAAACGCCTTGCCCATGTCGTAGAAGACGGGGTCGCACGAGTTGGCGATACCCGACTGCAGCGTCATGGTGCCGTGGCCGGAATGCAGCCAGCAGTACTTGCCCCACGACTTGCCCAGGCCCGTCCAATAGCCCGTGCAGTTGGTTGTCTGCGTTGAAGTGTAGGTTCCAAACTCAAGACCGGCCAGTGCCGAGAGCGGCTTGATGGTCGAGGCCGACATGTACTGTCCGCTAATGGCGCGGTTGAGCAGCGGGTGCGAACCCTTGTCATCATTTAGCTCGGTCCACACGTCATTTGAGACGCCGCCGATAAAGACGGACGGATCAAACTTGGGCTCGCTCGCCATGCCCAGGATCTCGCCATTGTTGGGATCGAGACACACCACAGCGCCGTTGCCGGCATTGCTGTAGCCGGTGGTCTTGGCAAGCTCGATAGCGCTCGCCAGCGCCGTCTCACAGGCCTGTTGGATCTTAAGGTCGAGCGTGAGCTTAATGTCGGAGCCGGCCTTCGCGGGCACAGCGCCGGCCTGACCGGTCACATTGCCCGATGCATCGACCTTGACGGTCTGCTCGCCACGAATACCCTGCAGCAAGTTTTCGTAGTAGCTCTCAACGCCCGCCTGGCCCACGATATCGCCCGACTGGTACGTAATCTTGCCAGCAGAAGCATCATCATCGCCAGAGGTTTTCTTATTCTGGGCCTCGAGCTGCTCGGAGGTAATGGTGCCGGTATAGCCCAAGATATGGCATGCCGTCTCGCCATATGGATACTGACGCTCGGTACGCTCGGCAATCTTGACGCCCGGGAACTCGCCGGCATGCTCCTGAATATAGGCAACCGTGGAGCGACGGACGTCCGTCGCGATGGTATGCAGGCTCTGAGCGCCCTCTGTATTGTCCTGAATATTGCGAAGGACCGCCACGTAAGGCATTCCAAGCACGTTGGCAAGATGGCGAACCAGAACCTCATCCTCGGCAAGGTCGCGGTAGGCCACGACAGCAAGTGAGGGACGGTTCTGGACAAGCGCCACGCCATTGCGGTCGAGGATGCGACCGCGCACAGCGGGTGTTGTAACGGTGCGAGTCTGATTACTATTGGCCTGCTTCTCGTAATAGTCCGATGAGACCATCTGCATGCCCCACAGCTTGACGGCAAGCGCCGCAAACATCGCGCCCACACCCGTGGTGAGGATGGAAAAGCGGCCCTTAAAGGCGGTCGACGCGGTATTGCCCTCGCCCTCGGTGGCGCGCGGGGCCGTTCCATGCTGCGTATCGTAGGTAAAACGGGAATCGCCACGACGCATGACGACCAGCGCGACCACGATGGCCACAACCAGCACGATACCGGCGATAATAACCGTCATCTGGGAAGACATCTACGGGCCTCCCCTATTTGAGCTTGCGGGTCTTGGGCTTAAAGCGCATACCCGCCTGGCGTCCGCCACGTGCGGAGAATCCATAGCCGGACTGCGGCACGACGCCGGACATCAAAAACGGAATGGCAACCAGACCCGTCAGGATCGAGGACGGCAGCGCATGGCCGAAGATCGCCACGACAAAGCTCGTCTCCAAACCCATAAACAGCAAGATGATGCTGTAGATCACATTAATGACGAGCGCAAAGGCGCCCACAGTGACGCCGCGCGCACTCGGGGTACCGCCCGTCTGACCGACGGCGCTGTGCACCAGGGCAAAAGAACCCACGGTCAGCAGGAGCGACATAACGCCCACCGGCACGGCAGCGGACAGGTCATAGAACAAGCCGCTGCAAAAACCGCACACGACGGCACGGGTCGGGTCGCCCGAGAACACGCTTAGGCACACCAGGATAATCATGAAGTTGACGCGACCGCCCGCAATGGAGATCTGCGGTGCCAGGCCTGCCTGCAGCAGCACGCACACAATGGCGGCGATCACAAACGTGCGGGAGCTCATCCCCTGCTCGTGTAGATCCATGGACATGCCCCCTATTCGCTCGAGCCGGAATCGGTCGTCTCGGACGTGTCGGAACTGTCATCCGAGCTCTCGTCCTTCGTCTTGGTCGCAGCATCGCGCGACGTTCCCTGCGGCGTGCTGTTGGCCGTGCTCACGTCCTCATCCGAGGCCGACTGTTCGTCGGTCAGCGAGGTAATGACCAGCACTTCCTCGTTGTTCTCGGCCGTCGTCTGAGCGCGCACCACAATGGTGTAGTACACATCGTTTGCCGATTTCTCAACCGACGAGACGGTGCCGAGCGGTAGACCCTTGGGGAACACGCCACCGATGCCCGAGGTCACGATGATGTCGCCAACCTTAACATCGGAGTCGACGCTCACGTACTCAAGACGCAGCGTGCCGTCAGCCTGACCCTGCAGCATGCCCTGGGCGCGCGTGTCCTG
>CABUQY010000153.1 GCA_902493915.1 uncultured Collinsella sp. | reverse complement strand
GTCGTGCGAGTGTCAACGATATGAAGCGTGTCGAGGTGCTGGTGTTGATGGAGATCGACCAGCAAACCGAAGACAATGGCGGGCCGTATGGTTTCTCGCGCAAAACGCTTGCCGAACGCGTGGGGGTTTCGCCGTATCGTGCCCGCGCCGCAATCGATCGCTTGGATTCCGAAGGCATGATTGATGTCGTCTCGCGTTATAGCGACGACGGCGGTCAGCTTGCAAATGGCATTTGCCTCACCGAACGTGGCGAGTGGTATCTTGAGGGCGTCCGTACTGGCATGCTCGTTCAAGAAATGCTTGAGGACGAGGTTGCTGATCGATAGCAGCATGTAACCCTTGCCATAGCGACGCCGCCTGGGAAACCGGGCGGCGTTTTGTTTCAAGATTGAGAAATGCAATCGCACGCGAGAAAAATTGCGAACGGTCCGCGGCGCGAGTATTACAATGAAGACCCGTAAGATGTGGATAAACAACTTCTACGGGAAGCGCAGGTAACTCAATATGACCAAGCATGTGTTCGTAACCGGTGGCGTGGTTTCGTCCCTGGGCAAGGGTATCACCGCGGCCTCGCTGGGCCGTCTGCTCAAGTCGCGTGGCTACAAAGTAACGATGCAGAAGGCCGACCCGTATCTGAACGTCGACCCCGGTACCATGAGCCCGTTCCAGCATGGTGAGGTCTTCGTTACCGAGGATGGTTACGAGTCCGACCTGGACCTGGGTCATTACGAGCGCTTTATTGATGAGAACCTGACCCGCGATTCCAACTTTACGACCGGTGCCATCTACAAAAGCCTAATCGCCCGCGAGCGTCGCGGCGACTTTTTGGGCGGTACCGTGCAGGTGATTCCCCACGTCACCAATGCCATTAAGGACAAGTTCCGCCGCATCGAGGAGCAGACCGGCTCCGATGTAGTCATCACCGAGCTGGGCGGCACGATTGGCGACATCGAGTCCCAGCCGTTTGTCGAGGCCATCCGTCAGTACCGCAAGGAGGCCGGCCCCGAGAACGTCTGCTACATCCACGTGTCGCTCGTTCCCTATATCGCCGCCGCCCACGAGGTCAAGACCAAGCCCACACAGCATTCCGTCAAGGAGCTCCGCAGCTTTGGCATCCAGCCCGATATTATCGTGCTGCGCTCCGACCACCATATCGATGACGCTATCCGCGGAAAGATCGCAAGCTTCTGCGACGTCGACACCGATTGCGTCTTTACCAACGAGGACTGCGCGAGCATTTACGATGTTCCGCAGCTGCTTGCCGAGCAGGACTTTGACCTGCGCATTTGCGAGCGCCTGGGTCTGGACCCGCGTGAGCGCGACATGAGCGAGTGGAACGAGTTCCTGCGCAAACAGAATCACGCCAACCATCACGCCGACAAGGTGAAGATCGCCGTCGTGGGCAAGTACACGCAGCTGCCCGATGCGTACCTGTCGGTTATCGAGGCCCTGCACCATGCGGGCGTCTTCTACGATCGCCATGTGGACGTCCAGCTGGTCGACGGCGAGAGCCTCGACGAGCAGAATGTCTCCGAGGTTCTGGGCGACGCCTCGGGCATCCTGGTCCCCGGCGGCTTTGGCAAGCGCGCCCTGGAGGGCAAGATCCTCGCGGCCGAGTTTGCCCGTGAGCACAAGATTCCGTATCTGGGCATTTGCCTGGGTATGCAGGTGGCCGTGTGCGAATTTGCGCGCAATGTCGTCGGCCTTGCCGGCGCCAGCTCCTCTGAGTTCGATCCGGATGGCCCGTATAGTGTCATCGATCTGATGAGCTCGCAGGAGGACGTGACCGAGAAGGGCGGCACCATGCGCCTGGGCGCCTATCCGTGCAAGCTCGCCGCCGATACCCTTGCTCGCGAGGCATATGGCGAGGAACTCGTCTACGAGCGTCACCGTCACCGCTTTGAGTTCAACAACGCCTTCCGCGACCAGCTCGAGGACGCCGGTTTGGTTATCTCGGGTCTGTCGCCTGACGAGCGCCTGGTCGAGATGGTCGAGCTGCCGCGCGACGTGCATCCGTGGTATGTGGCAACCCAGGCTCATCCCGAGTTCAAGAGCCGCCCGACCAACCCGCAGCCGCTGTTCCGCGAGTTCGTACGCGCTTCGATCGGCCAGCACGAGGGTGTCGACCGTCTGCAGGTGACGCCCATGAACCTCGCTACGGACTAAGGGTGCCGGCGAATAAGGAACATACCGAAGCTACTCCCTCGTCGCTCGCCGTGGCGGCGGGGGAGTATCTCGATTACCTTGCGGTCGAGCGGGGTTTGGCGCGCAACACGATTGCGGCCTATCGTCGTGACCTGACGACGTACTGCGCCTATCTGGAGCGGGCGGGTATTGTGTCTTTTGAAGAGGTGACTCGTCAGGTCGTGGAGGGCTTTGTCGCCGACCGTCGCGATGGGGGCTATTCCGATGCCTCGGTGGAGCGTGCGCTTGCAGCCGTGAAGGGCCTGCATGCCTTTTTGGTGCGCGATGGGGCTGTAGCCCAAAATCCAACGGCGGCGTTGCGCCTGCCTAAAAAGGCTGAGCGTTTGCCGGAGTATCTATCGGTGGAGGATGTCTCGGCTCTGCTCGATCAAGACTTCCCCGAGGGCGAGATGGGCTTGCGCGACCATGCCATCTTGGAAGTGCTCTACGGATGCGGTTTGCGTGTGAGCGAGTTGGTGGGGCTCGATGTGGGCGATATCCATATTGACGATGGCTTTGTACTCGTTCGCGGTAAGGGCTCAAAGGAACGCCTGTCCCCGCTGGTGGGAAGCGCGGCGCGAGCTCTGATGCTCTATGTAACTGAGGGACGTTCTCGCTTGGCGGCCCATGCCCGCGGAACCGAGACCTCGGCGGTCTTTTTAAATAAGAACGGACGTCGCCTGTCGCGCCAGGCCGTGCAT
>CABUQY010000152.1 GCA_902493915.1 uncultured Collinsella sp. | reverse complement strand
GCCTCGACCACATCGTGGTAGGCGGGGTGCGTGAACAGGCGCCAGCCACCGGCGACTTCGCGCAGCTGAAAGCCGCGGTTGGCCTCCTCATACTCAACTTTGAGCTCGGCCAAAAGCGACGCGCACTCGCCGGGGGCGATATCCAGCGCACCTGCCAGGGCGGGTGCGCTCACGGGGTCGCTCGACACCAGCAGCAGCGCCTCGAGGGCTCCTTTGAGGCTGTTGGCCTCCAGCGTGGAAAGGGTTGACATGGTTGCCGCTCCTATTCGGTGAGCTCGGGGCCCTCGCCGGGCACGTATGCCTCGGCCCCCTCGACTCGGTTGATGCAGATGGTTCCAAAGATCTCGTCCTGGCTCAGCATGAGCGAGCCGCGCTTGGCGAGTTCGAGCATGGCCAGGAAGGTGACGACGAGCTGCTCGGTGGTGGCGTCGCCGTCCAACAGCTCGCGGAAGGTGCAGGTTTGATGCGCTATGGTAAAGCGGTCGACCGAGGCCACCGTCAGGTCGAGCGGCACGCGATGCGGTGCCACGTGCTCGGCCTCCAGCAGGAAGGTCTGGCGCTTACCGTCCAGGTCGGCGCAGATGACGGCCAGGCCGCGCAGCGTGATGCCGGCCAGGTAGTCGGGCATAAGGCCCAAAAACTCGGGGTCGGGGCCGGCCACGCGCGGGTGCATGCGGCTCTCGGCCTGCATGCGCGCGCCAAGGGCTGCCGCCGCGCCCTTAAACTGCTTGTAGGCGATCAGGCGCTGGATCAAGACCTCGCGCAGGGCATCGCCGTCAAGCGTGCTGAGCTCCTCAAGGTCTTCGTCGAACTCGTCATCGTCGTCATCGACTTTGCGCGGGGCCTCCTGCGGCACCAGAGAGGCGGCCTTGATGTCCAAAAGGGTTGCCGCGACCAGCAAAAAGTCGCTCGCCACGTCCAGGTCCAGCGCCTCGATGCGCTCGGCCTCGGCAAGGTACTGCTCGGCCACCTCACTGATCGAGATGGCGCCGATATCTACTTTTTGGCGGGTTACCAGCTGCAGCAGCAGGTCGAACGGTCCGCTGTAGACCTGCGTCGACACGCGATACGACATCTTCGACCTCCTTTGACGGCGCCTTCGCGGCGCGGTTTGGGTGCATGTTGCGACCGTTTTACACGGTCGACCTGTAAGTTTACCTTAGATGCCGGCGATTGCGAAGTTGAGCAGCTGCTCAGCAAGCGGATACACGGTAACGTCGAAATAGCGGCCGATTACATCGATGCCGGTCCACATAGGCAGCAGGTATAGAACCAGGATGAGTATGGGCATAGCGTATTGCTGCAGACGGTAATAGTTGTTGAGCGCCGTGCCCTTGAGGAAGGGCACGATGATCGACGAGCCATCAAGCGGCGGAATCGGAATGAGGTTAAAGAACGCGAGCGACAGGTTGACCACGATAAACGTGGCGCCGAAGTTCATGATCTGCGACGCCACGGCAAAGGACATGCTGGCGTAGAGATTGCCGTACGTTGCGTGCATGAGGGCGGCCGCGAGGCATGCGAGTGCGATGTTCGACGCGGGGCCGGCCACGCTCACCAGGACCTCGTCGCGCTTGGGGTGCTTGAGGTTGTTGAGGTAGACGGGCACGGGCTTGGCAAAGGCGAACACCGGGCCACCGGCTGCGAGCATGAGCAGTGGCAGGATGATGGTGCCGAACGGGTCGATATGGTTGAGCGGGTTGAGTGACACGCGGCCGCGCGAACGGGCTGTCTTATCGCCGAGTGCCCAGGCCGCGGCGGCGTGCGCACTTTCGTGGATGACGATGCCCACGATGACGGCGACGGCGCTGGCGAGCAGGTTCATGATGTAGCTGCTGGACATGGCGCTCCCCTAGCGGACGCGGCGCGAGGCGCGCGTGAGCAGGTAGTCAGCTACAAACAGGATGACGGCCACGATGGCGTAATCCAAGCGGAAAACGCCGCCAAAGGGTGAGGTGATGACGCCGTAGCCGGCGATGGCGCTCGGCAGCGCGCGAGAAAGCTCAACGACAAAGCCGACAATCTGCAGTTTGGCGGTGAGGCCGCTAAAGCACAGCAGCACGGTCATCGCGCTCATAAAGATGCCGCAGATGCGACAGGCGATGGCGATGATGCTCATCGCCACGGCGGCTGCCTTACGAGAGTTCACGCGCGGTCTCCTCTTCGATCTGGGTGGAAAGCTCCAGCCATTCGTCCTCGAGCTTGGGCAGCTCCTGCTTAAGGCCGTTATATTCCCCCAGTGCAGCGTTGAACTTGTCTTGATCGGCATAAAGCTCTTCGCTGGCCATCAATTCCATAAGTTCGTCATAGCGGGCGCGTTTTTTGTCGAGCTCAGCCTCGATCTTCTTGAGCTGGTTGCGCACGCCCTTGAGCTTTTTGTTGAGCGCAGCGCGGGCCTGGGCCTCGGCTCGCTTTTGCTCCTTGGTCTTTTTGCCTTCGGCCGGTTTAGGCGCCGCGGCGGGGATGTCGGTCTGGGCGGCGCTGGTTTTGGTGGACTTGACTGCGGTAGGCGCGCTCTCCCCTGCCGCCTCGGCGGCGGCGCGGGCCGCGAGGTCCTCGCGCTTGTAGAGGTAGTAGTCGTAGTCGCCGTCGTAGACCGTGACCTTGCCATCGCGGATGTCGATCACGCGGTTGGCCACGGCGCGCACCAGGTGCTCGTCGTGGCTGATCAGCACGATGGTACCGGGAAAGTTTTGCAGGGCGTTCTCGAGCATGTCCACCGAGTCGATGTCCAGGTGGTTGGTGGGCTCGTCCAGGCACAGGAGCGCCTCGGGGGCCACGAGCATCTTGGCCAGGGCCAGTCGCGCCTTTTCGCCGCCGGAGAGGACGCGAACCTGCTTCTCGATGGAATCGTTGTCGCTAAACAGGAAGGCACCCAGCAGGCTGCGCTGCTGCGGCACGGTCCACTTGGGCGTAACGGTGTCGATCTCTTGCAGGACAGTGTTGGACTCGG
>CABUQY010000151.1 GCA_902493915.1 uncultured Collinsella sp. | reverse complement strand
AGGCGCGGGCGTCGAAACAGGCGACTGCGCAGGAGTCGGCGCAGGTGCGGACTTAGGCGCAAGTGCGGGATTGGGGGTTGACGGGCGAGCCCCGCCGCCCATGAGTTCGTCGGTGGTCCACGGGCGATCATCCATCACGTCGTCAAGGCTCAGCGAAAACAGGTCGTCTTCACCCTCATCGAACATGCGGTGCACATGTCCACCAATTGCCGGAATCAATCCGCGACCGGTGCATGATGCCTTGCTCAACGCCATTCTGTTCCATCCTTTCGAAATACTAATGACATCGATTATATGGAACTTCCCAAGCGGCTCGGTCTTGGATTCGCGCTTTCCAGAACTCGCGCCCAAAAGGGGAGGGGCAATCCAGGCGAGTGCCTACTTGTCGCCGGCAGCAGCCTTGGCCTCATTGAGGTAGCTATAGAAGCTGTACTTGGAGATGCCAAAGAACTCGCAGGCGCGCTCGCTCGACTTGGAAATGAGGAAGGCGCCGCGACGGTCGAGGTAGCCAATGGCACGAATGCGCTCGTCTTTGGTCATGAGTGCCGCGGGCTTGCCCACAAACTGCTCGCACTCGTGCAGCAGGTCCTCGAGCAGGTCGCCGATGTTCTTGGTAATGGGCTCGGGCTCGGTATAGCCCGTGCCGCCGGTGCCGGTAAAAGCGTCGAGCGAGCGCTCAAAAGCCTTCATGAGCGTAATGTCAAAGTTGATGCCCAAAATGCCGACGGGTTTGCCCTCATCGTTGCGGATAAAGATCGTCGACGATTTGAGCAGCTTACCGTCGGTGGTTTTAGTGAGGTACGGCTCGCGGTCGTGTACATCGGTGGCGCCCTCGTGCATGGACTCAAACACGATATGGCTGGGGCCGTCACCCAGTTTGCGCCCACTGACGTGGCCGTTTTCGATCACTACGATGGAATGGTCCACGTCCTCGGTCTCCAGATCGTGGACGACGACTTCGCAGTTGGGGCCAAATTGGAGCGCCAGACCGTGTGCGAGGCGCTTGTAAAACTCAATCTGTGCGGGGGTCATGGGTACCTTCCTAAAAATTAGTTTGGGCTCACTGTGCCATAAACCACACATGACCGCAAACAAATCCATCAACAAGGCAATTCATGACCGTTCGGCGGCGAAAAAGTACCGATTACGGCAACAAACAATTCGTTAGATATACCAATCAAAAAGTGTGATAGAACATTACTAACAAACTTTTTGTTTGGCATCCACATAAAAGTTCAGTCGTGTGAATGGGATCGGGCTGAAACGCGTATGCGGGGGCCGGCAAGAGAGGACTTAAGGAGTTCACCGTATGGCCGATAAGATTCAGTGGGCGGGCAACACGATGCCTAAGAGCGATGATGAGCACTTGGGAATCATGAGCCTCGACCACGTGAAGAAGGCCCGCGCCTTCCACCAGTCGTTCCCTCAATATACCGTCACCCCGCTTGCCCGCCTGGACGGTCAGGCTGCGCGCTTGGGTCTGTCCAACCTGTGCGTTAAGGACGAGAGCTATCGCTTTGGCCTCAACGCCTTTAAGGTTCTGGGCGGATCGTTTGCCATGGCCAACTACATTGCCGACGAGACCGGCAAGGACGTTGCCGACTGCACCTTCGATTACCTGACCTCCGATCAGCTTGCCAAGGACTTTGGCCAGGCTACCTTCTTTACCGCCACCGACGGTAACCATGGCCGCGGCGTGGCATGGGCTGCCAACAAGCTGGGCCAGAAGGCCGTCGTGCACATGCCCAAGGGTTCCACCAAGCCCCGCTTCGATAACATCGCCGCCGAGGGCGCCACGGTGACCATCGAAGAGGTCAACTACGACGAGTGCGTGCGCATGGCCGCCGCCGAGGCCGACGCCTGCGAGCGCGGCGTCATCGTTCAGGACACCGCCTGGGAGGGCTACGAGAAGATCCCGTCCTGGATCATGGAGGGTTACGGCACCATGGCCTCCGAGGCTGCCGAGCAGCTGCGTGAGATGGCCATCAACCGCCCGACGCACGTGTTTGTCCAGGCTGGCGTGGGCTCGCTGGCTGGCGCCGTGGTGGGCTACTTCACCAACCTGTATCCCGATAACCCGCCCACCTTCGTCGTGGTCGAGTGCGCGCCTGCCGCCTGTCTGTACAAGGGCGCTGCCGCCGGCGACGGCGATCCGCGCATCGTGGACGGTGACATGCCCTCCATCATGGCCGGTCTGTGCTGCGGCGAGCCCAACATTCTGGGCTGGGATATCCTGCGCAACCACACCACCGCCTTCGTGTCCTGCCCCGACTGGGTCACCGCTCGCGGCATGCGCACCCTGGGCGCTCCCGAGAAGGGCGACCCGCGCGTCATCTCCGGCGAGTCCGGCGCGGTGACCACCGGCCTGGTCGAGACCCTCATGCTCGATCCCGAGTACGCCGAGCTCAAGGAACTCATCGGCCTGGACAAGACGAGCTCCGTGCTCTGCTTCTCCACGGAAGGTGACACTGATCCGGATCAGTACCGTCGCATTGTTTGGGAAGGCGAATATCCCACTTGCTAATCGTTGGGGCGGAGAAAATAGGTATCGCTCCGCCACCTCACAGGTAGTTTCCTTCGTTTGAAAGGTTATGAACAATGACTAAGGAACTCGATTTCGACGCTATTAAGGCTGCTGCTGAGTTTCATCGTGCTGATATGACTCGCTTCCTGCGCGCTATGATCTCGCACCCCTCTGAGTCTTGCGAGGAGGGTGAGGTTGTCGCTTGCATCAAGGCCGAGATGGAAAGCCTTGGTTATGACGAGGTCAAGGTCGACGGCCTGGGCAACGTCATGGGCTTTATGGGCGAGGGCGACAAGATCATCGCCATCGACTCTCACATCGATACCGTCGGCATCGGCAACATCGAGAACTGGGATGCCGATCCC
Organism: uncultured Collinsella sp.; assembly: GCA_902493915.1. GTDB lineage: Bacteria > Actinomycetota > Coriobacteriia > Coriobacteriales > Coriobacteriaceae > Collinsella. Next base: position 75 of record CABUQY010000151.1, on the reverse strand, counting down.
TATGAGGGCTACGAGACCGACGAGATCATCTACGGCCGCGGCGGCTCCGACCAGGAGGGCGGCATGGCTTCTGCT
>CABUQY010000150.1 GCA_902493915.1 uncultured Collinsella sp. | reverse complement strand
TGTGCGCACGCAGGTTCTCGCCCATCTTGCCCTTGACCTCGTCGGCATGCGCGATGACCTCGTCCAAGCTGCCGTACTGTGCGATGAGCGCGCTCGCCTTTTTGGGGCCGATGCCCGGTACGCCGGGAATGTTGTCCGACGTATCGCCCTTTAGACCGTAAAAATCGGGCACGAGCGCCGGCGTAATGCCGTGATACAGGTCGTCCACGCTCTCGGGCGTCATGATCGCCACGTCGGACAGGCCCTTGCGGGTCGAGACCACGTTGACGTGCTCGGTCACGAGTTGATACATGTCGCGGTCGCCGGTCACCAGCAGCATGTCGCAGCCGGCCTCTTCACCCAGGCGCGCCATGGTTCCCAGGATATCGTCGCCTTCCCAGCCCTCGGACTGCAGAATCGGCACGTTGAGCGCGGTGAGCAGCTCCTTGATCATCGGAAACTGCGCATGCAGATCGGGGTCCATGGGCGGGCGTTGCGCCTTATACTGCGGCAGCATCTCCATGCGCACGCGCGGTTTGCCCTTGTCAAACGCCACGACCACACCGTCGGGGTTAAAGGCATCGATCATCTTGAGAAACATGTTCAGAAAGCCGAAGATCGCGTTGGTGGGGCGCCCGTCCGGCGCATTCATGGTGGGCGGCACGGCGTGGAAGGCGCGGTGCATGAGCGAGTTGCCGTCGATAACGGCAAAGGTGCGGCGCTTGTCAGACATATTGAATACCTCGCTTTGGGCTGGGCACGGTTTGCTCACACCAGTTTACACGCTCCCCGCCCCGCGGTCACCGCACATCAGGCTTCCCTGCCGCCGCGGGCCCGCGCGTGATACGATGGCTCACGGTACATCAACCAGCACGATCGATCCGAAAGGAGCCTGCGTCATGGAGCGTCCCTGCGCATGGAAAAAGTACACGCCACAGCAAGTCGAGGAACTCGAGGAGCTTTGCCGCGGCTATAAGCAGTTTTTGAGCGAGAATAAGACCGAGCGCCTGTGCGTCAAGACCGGCATCAAGATGGCCGAGGAGGCGGGCTACGTCGACTTGGAGACCGTGATTGCCGAGGGCCGCACGCTCAAGGCCGGCGACAAGGTGTACGCCGCCAATCACGGCAAAGACCTCATGCTCGTCAACCTGGGCACCGCCCCGCTCGAGCAGGGCTTTAACATCCTGGGTGCTCACGTGGACTCGCCGCGCCTGGACCTTAAGCAGAATCCCGCCTTCGAGGCCGGCGACATGGCCTACCTCGACACGCACTACTACGGCGGCGTCAAGAGCTACCACTGGGTGGCCTCCCCGCTTGCACTCGTGGGCGTCATCTGCAAAAAGGACGGCACCACCGTCGACATCAACATCGGCGACAAGGCAGACGATCCGGTCTTTACCATCTCCGACCTGCTAATCCACCTCTCGAGCGAGCAGATGTCCAAGCCCGCCAAGGACGCCGTCGACGCCGAGATCCTCGACGTGATCGTGGGCGGCCGTCCCGTCAAGTTTGACGAGGACGACAAGGACGCTCCCAAGGAGCCCGTCAAGCAGATGTTCCTGGACATCCTCAAGGAGCAGTACGGCGTCGAGGAGGAGGACTTCCTCTCCGCCGAGATCGAGGTCGTGCCCGCCGGTCCCGCCCGCGACATGGGCCTCGACCGCTCCATGATTTTGGGCTATGGCCACGACGATCGTGTCTGCGCCTATCCGTCCATGCTCGCCCAGATCGACGTCGCCAACGTGGAGCGCACGAGCATCACGCTCATCGTCGATAAGGAGGAGATCGGCTCCGTGGGTGCCACCGGTATGACGAGCCGCTTCTTCGAGAACACCGTCGCCGAGATCATGACGCTCGCCGGCGAGGATAGCCCGCTGGCCCTACGCCGCGCGCTCGCCCGCAGCCGCATGCTCTCCTCCGACGTGTCCGCCGGTTTCGACCCGGGCTATGCCGGCAAGTTCGAGACGAAGAACGCCGCCTTTATGGGTCGTGGCCTGTGCTTTAACAAGTACACGGGCAGCCGCGGCAAGGGCGGTTCCAACGACGCCGATGCCGAGTACGTGGCCCTCGTCCGCGACATCATGGACGAGGCCGGCGTGGACTTCCAGACCTGTGAGCTCGGCCGCGTCAACGCGGGCGGTGGCGGCACCATCGCCTACATCATGGCCAAGTATGGCATGAACGTCATCGACTCCGGCGTTGCCGTCCTGTCCATGCACGCCCTGTGGGAGGTCGCCAACAAGGCCGATATCTACGAGGCCTACCGCGGCTACAAAGCCTTCCTCGAGCGCGCCTAATCCACCCCACCCATAACTTGCGGTGGAATACGGATTGATTTGGTCTTTCAATAGCCCAAACAGACCGTATTCCACCGCAATTTCTTTATTGGCAGAGGAGAGTCCATGCTGCAGGTCATCGTTTCGCCCGCCAAGCAAATGCGCGCGGCACAAGATGCTTTTGAAGTTCAGGGGATTCCGCCCTTTGCGCGCGAGACCGCCCAGCTGCACCATGCGCTCTTGGACATCGAACGAACCGAAGGCGACAGCGGCCTACAAGCTCTGTGGAACGTCAGCAACAAGCTGCTGGGCCCTTGTCTCGACATTTTGCATGAGTTCGAGCCCATCTTGGGAAACGGCGATCTTGCCGATTCCGGTATCGCGCGCCGCATCTCCCCTGCCATCATGTCCTATCACGGCATTCAGTACCAGAGCATGGCACCCGAGGTAATGGATGCCGAACAGCTCGCCTGGCTGCAAAGCCACCTGTGGATCCTCTCCGGCCTCTACGGGTGTGTTCGTCCCTTTCATGCCGTCGAACCGTATCGGCTGGAGATGGGCGCGAAGCTCGCCGTTGACGATGCCCGAGACCTCTACGCGTTTTGGGGTGACAAGCTCGCGCGGGCTACCGCCCCGCCAGGCTCAAACACCACGACCGTCAACCTCGCCAGCGTAGAGTATGCCAAAGCCGTTCTGCCCCACCTCGCGGACGACGCCACGGCCGTCACATGCCTCTTTGGCGAGGGCATCCGCAATGG
>CABUQY010000149.1 GCA_902493915.1 uncultured Collinsella sp. | reverse complement strand
TGATCCAACAGGGCCGCGCCGCTTACCGCGCGGGTGATTTTTCCGCTGCAGCCCAGATGCTTGGGGCGGCAAAAACTCCCGATGAGATTATGGGCGAGGCCGATCATCTTCGTGGCAACGCCTTGATGCACCTGGGCATGTATGCCGAGGCCGCCGAGGCCTATGCCGCCGCCCTCAACGACGGCACCTATGGCAAGCGCGGCGCGCTGCTCACCAACCGCGGCAAGGCACTCGCCGCCGTGGGCGACTACACAACGGCCGCTCAGGCGTTCTCTGCTGCTACGCAGGATGCTTCCTATGCCACGCCGTTCAAGGCCTATCTGGGCTTGGGTAACGCGCTGTTCCAGTCGGGCGACTATGCCAACGCGGGTACTGCCTTCCGTCAGGCCGCCATCGACGGCGCCAATCCGGCCCCTGCCGCCGCGCTCGGCGAGCTCGGTCGTTGCTTCATTAAGCTCGGCCGTCCGGCGGATGCCGTGGAGACCTACCGCACGGCTATCGACTTTGCCGGTCCCCGCGACGACACGCGCGCGCTCAACGCTGGCATGGGTCAGGCGCTTTCTGCCGCCGGCCGTCCCTCCGACGCACTCGACGCCTTTAACGCCGCTACTGCCGATGGCATCTACCAGCTCACCTCCGAGCAGGCCGATGAGCTTGCCCGCGTGCACGATTCGCTTGCCGCGCTGTCTGCCCAGACGGCTATGGCCACGGCTCCGGCGCCCGCGATGGACGCTCCTGTCGTCGATCCGCTCGATCCTACGGGCGCGACCGGTCAGTTTATGCCCGATCCCTCGGACACCGGCTTCTTTACGCTGTCCGAGTCCGAGATGGTCCAGCAGGACCGTCAGGATCGTAAGCAGGCCAAGGTCCGTCGTCGCCATCGCCACACGGGTCTTAAAGTCTTCATCGTGCTGCTTCTGCTCATTTTGATCGCCGCGGGCGGTCTGGGCTTTGCCTACACGCGCGGCTTTGGCTTCCCGTCCCAGGAGTCTGTCGTTACCGATCTGTTCCAGGCTGCCGGCGACGGTGACACCGCAAAGGCCGAGTCTTGCCTGGCCTCGAGCCTGTCCGAGGACGCCAAGTCGATGATCATCTCCTCGATTCCGCAGGGTGCCACCGTGTCTGTCGAGGGCATGGATCAGTCCATGACCGAGACGACCGCCAAGGTGAAGGCATCGCTGTCCAAGGGCGGCGAGCAGGAGTACACCGTCAAATTCGTGCGCTCCGACAACCATATCGGCTGGGCCGTTTCCTCGCTCGATATGGATTTCTCGGCTGCTGACAACCAGTAGTGACCTTATGGGATTTAGCTTTGCCCGGCGCTTCACCGCAAGTGAGGTGCCGGGCTTACGCTAGTATGATGAGCTAGTAGTTTTCCAGCAATCATCCAACACATCAGGAGTTGCGTTGTTTTCTTTGATGGATATGTTCTTCGGTAGCTATGCGGGCGATCTTGCCATCGACCTCGGCACCGCAAATACGCTTGTCTCCGTGCGCGGCAAGGGCATCGTCATTCGCGAGCCCTCTGTTGTCGCCATCGACAAGAACGACGAGCGCATCCTGGCGGTCGGCATCGAGGCAAAGCGCATGCTCGGCCGTACGCCCGGCAACATCGTGGCCGTTCGTCCCCTGAAGGACGGCGTCATCGCCGACTTCGATGTTACCGAGGCCATGCTCCGCTACTTTATCGACAAGGCTTCCGAGAAGCGCTATCCGTGGACCCCGCGTCCGCGCGTTGTCGTCTGCGTTCCCTCCGGCGTCACGTCGGTCGAGAAGCGTGCCGTCTTTGAGGCCACGATTCAGGCCGGCGCTCGCCAGGCCTATCTGATCGAAGAGCCTATGGCCGCCGCTATCGGCGCCGACCTGCCCGTCGAGGAGCCCACCGGCTCCATGGTCATCGACATCGGTGGCGGTACCACCGAGGTCGCTGTTATCGCTATGGGCGGCATCGTCGTCTCGCAGTCCATCCGTATTGCCGGTGACGAGTTCGATCAGGCCATCCTCACGCACGTTCGCGATGCCTACAACCTGGCCATCGGCGAGCGTACGGCAGAGGACATCAAGATCAAGGTCGGCTCCGCCGTGCCGCTCAAGGACGAGCTCGACGTCGAGGTCAACGGCCGCGACGTGATCACCGGTCTGCCCAAGACCGTGCGCATCGAGAGCGAGGAGATCCGTCGCGCACTCAACAAGCCGCTTGACGAGATGGCCAAGGCCGTCAAGGACGCACTCGATGCCACGCCGCCCGATCTTGCCTCGGACCTTATGTACTACGGCATTTTGCTGACCGGTGGCGGCGCGCTGCTGCGCGGTCTCGACGTGCGCCTGCGCGATGAGACCGGCGTTTCGGTCAACGTCAGTCCTACGGCGCTCGATAACGTCGTTAACGGCTGCGCCCGCGTGCTCGAGGCCAATGCGTTTGATGGTGGCTTCGTCCAGACCAATGCTTAATTTCCAAAAGGTGGATTCCATTTGGCACGATCTTCGGGTTTCTCCACAAATCTGAATACCAAGCGACAATCAACGGGTATGCGCCCGTTGATTGTTTTCAGCCTGATTTCGGTGTTGCTGCTCACGTTTTACATCCGCGAGGGCGAGGCAGGACCGATTCATGCCGTGCGTTCGGGCGTAACGACGATTACCTCGCCGGTGCGCTTTGTGGGTTCGGCTGTGGCGGCTCCCTTCAATGCGATCGGCAACGTGTTCTCTAACCTTACGGCGTCGCAGGACACGCTTGACGAGCTTAAGAAGCAAAATGAGGAGCTGACCTCTAAGGTTGCCGAGCTCTCCGAGGCTCAAAAGACTGCTGAGCGTCTGGAAGGGCTGGTCGGCCTGCAGTCGACCTATAACCTCAAATCGACCGCTGCTCGTATTGTCGGTGCCTCCGGCGATGCCTGGACTTCGACCGTTACCATCGACAAGGGCTCTGCCGACAGCCTTACCATCAACATGCCCGTGACGAGTTCTGCCGGTGTTATCGGCCAGATTATCGAGGTATCGGCCAAGAGCTCTACCGTGCGCTTGATTAGCGACGAGAACTCGGGCGTGTCCGCCATGGTGCAGGACAC
>CABUQY010000148.1 GCA_902493915.1 uncultured Collinsella sp. | reverse complement strand
CGCCTTTTTCATGCCGAAATAAGAAAAGCCGCTGGTTGAGCGGCTTTTTTTGTTGCACAAAAAGGTACAGGTTTTTGTATCTTTCAACTGACGACATTATATTAGCAATTATTCAGCGTTTGCCCAGATTACGCAAAATGTACTGCCAGTAGGTGCATCTCCATACCCCTCTACAAAAACCTGTACCTTTTTGTGCAACAAAAAAAGCCGCTCAACCAGCGGCTTTTCTTATTTCGGCATGAAAAAGGCGACCGTCCTTTGTGGACGGTCGCCTTTGTTAATTGTTGTGTTGCTTGCCTTAGGCGCGGGTCTTGATCTCCTCGGTCACCTTCGCAACAAACTCGTCAACGCTCATCTGAACGGTCTCGTTGGAGCGATCGCGGACGGAGATGTTGCCGGCCTCGACCTCCTTCTCGCCCAGGATGAGCATGTAGGGCACACGGTCGATGCTGCGGGCCTCGCGGATCTTGTAGCCGATCTTCTCGTCGCGATCGTCGCAGACCACGCGAATGCCGGCCTCCTCCAGCTTGGCGCATACCTCGTGCGCGTAGTCGCGGCTCTTCTCAGAGACGGGAAGTGCCTTGACCTGCACGGGAGCCAGCCAGGTGGGGAACTTGCCCGCAAAGTGCTCAATCAGAATACCGATGAAGCGCTCAATGGAGCCAAAGCAAACGCGGTGCAGCATGATGGGGCGCTTCTTGGTGCCGTCGGCATCCACGTACTCCAGATCAAAGTTAAGCGGCATCTGGAAGTCGAGCTGGACGGTACCGCACTGCCAGGTACGGCCGAGCGAGTCCTCCAGGTGGAAGTCGATCTTGGGGCCATAGAAGGCGCCGTCGCCCTCGTTGACCTCGTAGTCCATGCCCAGCTTCTCCAGAGCGGTACGCAGGCCCTCCTCGGCGCGCGCCCAGTCCTCGTCCGAACCCATGGAGTCCTCGGGGCGGGTGGAAAGCTCAACGTGGTACTTAAAGCCAAACTTCTGGTACACGGAGTCGATCAGGTTGACCACACCCACGATCTCGTCGGTCAGCTGGTCGGGACGCACAAACAGGTGGGCGTCGTCCTGGTTAAAGCAGCGCACGCGGAACAGGCCGTGCAGGGCGCCGCGCATCTCGTGGCGATGCACCGTGCCGATCTCGCCGGCGCGGATGGGCAGCTCGCGGTAGGAATGCGGCTTGGAGGCGTACACCAGCACGCCGCCCGGGCAGTTCATGGGCTTAATGCAGTACTCTTCGTCGTCGATGACGGTGGAGTACATGTTGTCCTTGTAGTGGTCCCAGTGGCCCGAGGTCTTCCACAGCTGCTTGTTCATGATGAGCGGCGTGGAAATCTCCACGTAGCCGGCCTTGTGGTGGATCTCGCGCCAGTAGTCCAGCAGCGTGTTCTTAAGGATCATGCCGTTGGGCAGGAAGAACGGGAAGCCGGGGGCCTCGTCGCGCATCATAAAGAGGTCCATCTCGCGGCCGATTTTGCGGTGGTCGCGCTTCTTGGCCTCCTCCAGCATGTGCATGTGCTCGTCGAGCTCTTCCTTGGTGGCAAAGGCGACACCGTTGATGCGGGTGAGCATCTTGTTGTCCTTGTCGCCCTTCCAGTAGGCGCCCGAGACGCCGGTGAGCTTAAAGGCCTTCAGCGCCTTGGTGTAGCAGATGTGGGGGCCGACGCACATGTCGATGTAGTCGCCCTGCTGGTAGAAGGTGATGCGGGCGTCGTCGTCCAGGTCGCCGATGTGCTCGACCTTGTACTTCTCGCCGCGCTCCTCCATAAGGGCGATGGCCTCGGCGCGGGGCTTCTCGTACACGGAAAACTTGAGGTTCTCCTTGACGATCTTCTTCATCTCGGCCTCGATCGCGGGGAAGTCGTCCTCGCTGATCTTGACGCCCTCGGGCAGGTCGACGTCGTAGTAGAAGCCGTTGTCGGTCGCGGGGCCGTAGGCAAAGTCGGCCTCGGGGTACAGGCGCTTGATGGCCTGCGCCATGATGTGCGCGGCGGAGTGGCGGATGACATGCGTGACCTCGTCCTGCGGGAGCTCGGCCACCGAACCGTCATTGTAGAGTGCCTTCATGGGTATGTTTTCTCCTCTCGGATGCCTGATGCAAGTGCGCGCGATGCGCTCGGCGTTTTTGACTTGCATCATTATAGGCAGGTTGCCTTGGTATACAAGCGCCCGCCGCACCTTAATGGCACGGCGGGCGATTTTCTACGCATGCTTCATCGTGTGGGGGCGAGGCTGCGGGGCGCGCGTGGTTTGCGGCGTGCCCGTGGCGCGGGGCGGTTGCGCGGGATGCGCGGTGCCCGTGGCTTGCGGCCGGCCCGGCGATGGATGCGTTACTGGATGCGAGTTCGGCAGTAGGGGCAGACCTTCCAGTGCGCATCGAGCGGGCGATGACAGCTGGGGCAGACATTGCGAACCTGGGTATCGCACACCGGGCAGACGACGAAGTCCTTCTCGATGGGCGCGCCGCACTGCGGGCAGGTGCCGTACTGGGCAAGCTGGCGCTCGCGCAGGGCCATGTCCAGCTCCTGCTCCTCGCGGTCGGACGCGTAGGAGTGCGGACGTAGAACCAGGTAGGCGATGAGGCCCACAAACGGGATGAGGGCGATGATGCCCCATGCCACGTAGGCGCTGGCGCCGCGGCGGCGAGCGTCGATGAACACATATACGACCGACAGCACATACAGGGCGACGATAAAGCCAACAAAGGCATAGATGACGCCCATAAGCTGCGGCGACATGAGCTCGGTGATGTACTTGGACATTACGGGTACCTTTCGGAATATTAACAGTCCGGTCAAGTTTACCACGGGGTTTGTTTATATGGGACTACGGCTGGGTACGGGGCTGGCGCGGACACAAACATCTCAATCTGTAACAGTTAGGAGCGGAATCCGGGTCTAGATGTTACAGATCGAGATAAACAGAGGGGCCGCCTGGCAAACGTCTCAATCTGTAACATCTGGAACCCAAATCCTCATCTAATTGTTACAGATCGAGACGAACGGTTGCCGTAGTTGTCTTCAGACGAGCTTGTCGGCGTTGCCGGGTCTCCCCTCGTCTGCCGTTGGCGGGTGTTGCGGGGCTGTT
>CABUQY010000147.1 GCA_902493915.1 uncultured Collinsella sp. | reverse complement strand
TGGGACACCGTAAGGTCGACATGCTGGTTTGCGGTGTCGAACGCCTTCGCGAGCTCGGCAGACACATTGTCGAACGAACCCGCGCTTCCGTCAATCGCGGCGTTGATGGCGTCGTTGGCGGCCTTCAGCGCTTCTTTGGAATCGCTCATGCCGCTCTTGGCATGCTCCATCAACTGCTTGGTCGACTCATCGACCGTACCCGTCTGCTGGAGCATACCGCTCGCCGACGTCAACGAATCGGACGTAGAGCTCAAAATGCCCGCCAGCGACGAAGCATTAGCCTGAACGTCTTGCAGGTCCCCAATCGAATCGCCGAGCGTCGAGGACAGGTTGGCGATAAAGTTGCTGACCTGGTCGGTGCTCATGTAATCGAGCAGGCTGGACACCGTCTTAAGACCGATGCTCGTAATGGTCTCGGTAAAAGATTCGTTAACCTGGTTCTGAACGGCGCTCGAACCCTTCTCGGTCACGATCTGCGCAATGGCGTTGGCCTTCTGATTCTCGTAGAACTCGATATCGGCATGCTTCACGTCGGTCGAGAAAAGCGTCATCATGTCAGCGCTAAACGTTTTGGGGATAACGACGGCAGCATAGTACGCGCCCGACTTAACGCCCTCGATAGCCTTTTCGCGATTGTTGAGCACAACCCAATCGAAGCTCTCGTTGCCGCGTAGGGTGGCGGTCACGTTTTCGCCCACGTTAACCTCGACGGGGATCAAATCGCTCTCGTAACCCTCATCGGTGTTGACCACGGCGATCTTAAGATTGCCGGTGTTGCCGTACGGATCCCAGCTGCCGGCGATGTTAAACCACGCGTACAGACACGGTACGATAATGAGGCCCATCACGACAACCAAGCCGATCACGGAGCGAGACACGTTTTGGACATCGCGCTTAAACAGATGCAGGATGTTCTTCATTTATGCCTCACCTCCTTTGGAGTGCTTGCCAAGCGCGGTGGTATCTCCATCATTTGTGGCTGTGCTGTCGCTGCCCTGAGATTTATGGTGCGAGCCGATATGCGGCAAGCGGCCCGTGGACTGATCGCCGCCCTTGGCACCACGCTCGCTGGCGTTGAGGCCAAACATGTGGCGGGCGGCAGGAATGGCGGCCGTGTGTTCGCGCATCTCGCGACGCAGGTCCTCATCCGAAAGCGCCGAGATGCGCATCTGGGTATTGAGGCTCGCGCGGATATATTCGATATTGATAAGCCAGCCGCAGATGGCAATAACCGAGATGATCCAAATAACAAGCAGGATGATCTTGCCGTTATTGTCGATATCGAGAACCGTCGACAGGACAAAGAGCAGGACCTGAACGCCCACCACGGCGGCAAAACCGCCCTTGATGTAGTACGGGTAGCGATGTTCAAAGGCGACCGCATGATCGAGCAGTTCGCGACGGTACGAATCGGAATCGAGCATGACACGCATGGCCGTGCGCAGCGAGTAGCGCTGCCGCGGCAGGTCGTTGGACTCGCAAATCATCATACCGGTCGTGGAGAGCTGTTTATCAAAGAGCAGGTTAAGGTTGAGCAGCAGCGGACGCAGCTGCAGGCCGATAAAGAGCGCCACGATCAAGAACACGCCCAGAATGCACAGGTTAAACAGGTAGTTGAACGAATACATGCCGCCGACCGTCTCGCGCAGCAGATTGATGCCGTAGGTAAAGGGCAGCAGCGGGTGCAGCCACTGGAAGAAGCCGGGCATCATCTCGATGGGGTACATGCCCGACGAACCCGGGATCTGCACGATGACGAGAATGACGCCGATAGCCTTGCCGATATGCTTAAACGTGGTGGACAGCGCATAGATGATATTGACGTAGGTGAACGAAATGGCGATGCCGCCCAGCACGAACAGCAGCGGGCTGACGCACTGCACGCCAATCACCAGATCGCCTACCGTAACGATGATGGCCTGCAACGCGCCCAGGATCACCATGAGCAACCAGCGGCCAAAGTAGCCCTGACGCGCCGTAAAGCTGCCAACACCTTCACGGTCGACCTCGAGCTTGTAAATGGCGATGAGCACATAGCCGCCCACCCAAAGCGCCAGATTGGTGTAGAAGGGAGCGATGCCCGAGCCAAAGCTCTTGACCGGATAGATTGACTTGGACGTCAACTCAACCGGAGACGCCATGAAATCTGCCACGTCATTGACATCGACGCCCATCAGATCGGCCAGCTCGCCCATGGACTCGGAGGTCTGCAGCGCCGCGATGTCATTGGCGGCGGTTGCAAGCTTGTCCTGGACCTTGGCAAGCGAGGAATCGGTCTGGGACAGCGTGGTCTTGGCCTGGCCGAGCGTAGCGCTAAGCTGCGCCAACGTGCCGCGCGCATTTGCAAGTGTAGGTGTCATACCCGAGACGATACCGGTCAGGTCGCCCGAAACGGCAGCAAAAGAGTCGAGCGCGCTCGAGGCCTTTGGCAGCGCGTTTTGGCCCAAGTCCGTCTGGGCTTGGCCAAGGTTGGTCGCACCGGTATGAATTGCGTTATTGATAGCGTCACTGGCACCCGAAACAGCCGCTGCGTCATTCGCCATGGCGCTCGACTGCGCGGACAGACCGTCCTTGATGCTCTGAAGCTTTTCATTCTGCTCTCGAAGCAAATCGATGGTCGATACAATGCGCGCGTCAATTTCCTCGGAACCTGTCGACGTGTCATTGGCGAGAATCTCCAAGTGCCCGATAACGGCCTTATTGTGGTCGATCGTCGCTTGAAGAGACTCGAGCGAGTTGTCGATACGGGTGGTCGTAGATGTGACCGCGCCCGTCAGCTTGCCGATGGCAGCGTTCGCAGAGGCCGACGTCTTGGTGAGCGCAAGGCTGCCTTCCGAGAGCGCCTTGGAGAGCGAGGTGATGGAGTTGCCCGCCGTGGTGCGAGCTTCGCTCAGCAGGTCGTTGCCCTGGGAGATCGCCTGCGTCAGCGACGGTGCCTGGCCTTGCAAGCCGGCAAGTGCCGCATCAGCCGAGGCGATAGCGCCACTCGTCTTATCGATGGCGGCATTCATATCGCCAATCGAATCGCACACCTCGCCCAAGGTGTCGGACGCCTCGGACACCGAACTTGCCAGCGAGTCCTGAGTCTGGGTTGCCTTGTCCTTTAAATCGACACCGGCATCCTTGGCGATACCGGCAACAGTCTTG
>CABUQY010000146.1 GCA_902493915.1 uncultured Collinsella sp. | reverse complement strand
GCGGCGGGTGAGAAGCATGGCTGCATTTTGCTGCGTGCGCTCGGAATCGACTTCGTAATCGAGCAGTGCCATGGCCTCGGGAATATTGGGCGTGATGACGGTCGCCAGCGGGAACAGGCGGCGTGCAAGCGCTTCGGCAGCGTCCTCTGCGATCAGACGAGCGCCCGAGGTGGCGACCATGACGGGGTCGACGACGATATTTTTTGCGTCCCAAGCGCTCAGGCGGTCGGCGATAACATCGATAATCTCGGCAGAGGAAACCATGCCAATCTTGACGGCGTTGGGGCGGATATCGTCAAAAACGGCATCGATCTGCGCCGCGACAATATCCGGGGAGATGTTCTGTACGGCGGTGACGCCCAGGGTGTTCTGTGCGGTGATAGCGGTGATAGCCGTCTCGGCATACAGGCGGTGCGCCGTGATGGTCTTGATGTCGGCCTGAATGCCGGCGCCACCGCTGGAATCGGATCCTGCGATGGATAGAACGGCAGGTACCTTACTGCGATCCATGTTCGCTCCCTTGTTCGGTCGGATTCAAATGGGTCTTCTGCCTGCATTATAAAGTTGCCCGGGATGGCTGTATGGCAATCCCGGGCGGGCGATGCAATCTTTACGCAAATGCAAGCAAATGTTCACACGTCAACAATTGACAGGCACCAGCTCGCCGCCAGAAGCGGCCGCGGCGACAGGGCTAGTCCTCCATGCCGAGGTCGATCGTGGTGCCCTCGAAGATCTTGTTGACGGTGCGGACGGCACACATCTTGCCACACATGGTGCAAGTGCCCTCGGTGGCGGCGGGGGACTCCTCGTAGCGCTTCTTGCCCGTAACCGGGTCGAGCGCGCACTTCCACATAGCGTCCCAGTCGAGCTTGCGGCGTGCCTGGCCCATCTTGTCGTCCATGTCGCGGGCGTGGGGCACCTTTTTGGCGATGTCGGCGGCGTGTGCGGCGATCTTGGTGGCCATGAGGCCGTCGAGCACATCCTGGGCGTTGGGCAGGCATAGGTGCTCTGCCGGTGTCACGTAGCACAGGAAGTCGGCACCGGAGCTGGCGGAGATGGCGCCGCCGATGGCAGCGGTGATGTGGTCGTAACCAACGCCGATATCGGTCACCAGCGGCCCGAGCACATAGAACGGGGCGTTGTGGCACAGGCGCTTCTGCAGCTTCATGTTGGCTGCGATTTCATCGAGCGCCATATGGCCCGGTCCCTCGACCATGACCTGGACGCCGGCAGCCCAAGCGCGCTTACACAGCTTGCCCAGCTCGATCATCTCGGCAGTCTCGGTGGCGTCGTTGGAGTCGTAGAGGCAGCCCGGGCGGCAGGAGTCGCCGAGCGAAATCGTCACGTCGTACTCGTGGCAAATCTCGAGCAACTCGTCGTAGAACTCATAGAACGGGTTCTCGTTGCCGGTGACCTCCATCCAGCCAAACAGCAGCGAGCCGCCGCGACTAACGATATTCATGAGACGGCCGGTCTCCTTAAAGGTCTTGGTGACCGACTTGTTGATGCCGCAGTGGATGGTCATAAAGTCCACGCCGTCCTCGGCATGCGCGCGCACGACTTCGAACAGGTCGTCCTTGGTAAGCTTGACCAGCGGCTTTTCCATGTAGCCGATGGCGTCGTACATGGGGACGGTACCCACCATGAGCGGCGTCTCGTCGATGAGCTGCTGGCGGAACTGACGTGTCTTGCCCGAGTTGGAGAGGTCCATGATGGCATCGGCGCCAAAGTCCTCGGCGATCTTGACCTTCTTCCATTCCTCGGCGGCATCGGCCTTGTCGCCCGAGATGCCCAGGTTGACGTTGACCTTGGTGGACAGGCCCTCGCCGACACCAAAGGCGCGCATGCCCTTTTTGATGTGCACGATGTTGGCGGGAATGGCGATGCGGCCGTCGGCCACGCGCTCGCGGATGTACTCGGGGTCGCGATGCTCGCGCTCGGCGACTTCCTTCATCTGCGGCGTGATCTGCCCGGCACGGGCGAAGTCGATTTGCGTGACGAGCTTGGGCTCGGTCTGTGTGCTCATTGGCACGGCTCCCTTCGTTGGCATTACCCATATCAGGTTTGCGGGTCAGGGCGGGCGCGCCCAATCTCAGCCTGCCGTCTTGTCCCGCAAGCTCCCCGTTTATGTAATGGGCTCAAGTATAGCCTGAATGGGTACGATTGGGCCAACGAGCGTGCCTGTGGGGAGGCGTACATGGAAGACAAGCATCTATATCGAGAGACACAATGGGACATATCGGCCGAGGAGGGCCGTGCGCACCATGGGTTGGTCGCGATTGGCTTTGCGGTGCTTGCCGTGCTGGTGATTGCCTTTTGTATTTGGACGTTTGGCGGTCGCGGCGGCGCTGCCTGGGAGTTCGAGGCCGACGATGCCCTGCCGATCATGACGGTGAAGGTCGCTGGCGGTAACACGGTGGCCGCACCGGGCGACTACTGGTATCCGCGCGACGAGTTTGTGCAGCTGCAGTTGAGCGGCGGGTCTATTCCGGGTGAAGAAATCGAACGCGTGACGTTTGGTGAGGCACTCAAAACACTCACGGTGAAGCTCAAAGATCAGGGCGATGTGCCTACGACCATGGATATCGCTCTGACGGAGTGGCGTCTGGAACCTCCGTCGGGCGTTACGGTATCCGACGTAGAGCACGTTAAGATTACCTACCAAGATGGCTCGACGAGCGAGATTGCAAAGGCCGATGGCTTGGCGGAGTAATGGGGTGTTTGGAAACGGCGGGCCTATTGTGCCTGCGCGTTCATGAAAACCAGGGTGTTTTTGTCTGAAAGCTCGGGGATGTGCCGATAGCCGATGTTGAATGCGGTAAGTTCGCTTGCATCCTCGAGCTTGTTTTCTGCCATCCACCGCACCATGGAGCCGCGCGCCTTTTTGCTGGCGGTCGAGCGCTGGATGGGCTTGCCGTTGCGGATACCTTCGCCAAAGAGACATGTGACGACCGTGGCGTCGGTGGTGAGGCAGGGCAGAACGGCTTTGGCGTATTCCGCGCTGGCGAGGTTGACGATCGTAGCGTTGGAGCCCGCCGGAGCGATGACCCGTGCGAGCTTGTCGCCCCAAAACGCGTAGAGGTCTCGGGCATTGTCGACGGCAAGCTTCGCGCCCATCTCCAGCCTATACGGTTCAACGGCATGAAAG
>CABUQY010000145.1 GCA_902493915.1 uncultured Collinsella sp. | reverse complement strand
CTGGCGGCTCACTTTGGCACCCTGACGCCGCAGGTATACGGCAAGTCGGGCACGGGCGAGAAAAGTGGCGAGGATGAATACGCGTGGTTCTGCGCCTATGCACCGGCCGATGACCCCAAGTATGTCGTCGCTACCGTCCTGGAGCAGGGCGGCGGTGGCTCAGATACCGCGATGCATGTCGTGCGCGACGTGCTCGGCGTGATTTATGGCGAGCCCGATACCTCTTCGGCCTCGGGCGATTCTTCGGTTCGATAGGAGGTTGCGATGGATTTTTCTCCGGCGGATCTGTTCCGTTCAACCAAGACCGGCTCTCGCAGCAGCCTGGACCGTGTCAACAAGCAACTTTCGGCCTCGCGCGGCACGTTTCGCCAAAAGGTGCATATCGGTGTGCTCGTGGCTACTTTGGCTCTCGTCGCCTACGGTGCCATCATTATCTGGTCGGCTTCGCAGTTTAAGGCCGACGCTTCGTTCTCACGCCATCTGCTGGGAATTGGCATCGGAGCGGTGCTGGCGGTGCTGGTCTGGCGTACCGACCTGCGCGGTATTTCCAATTTCTCGACGGCGTTGCTCGTCATCGACCTGATCGTGATCCTCTCGCCCAAGATTCCGGGTCTGTCCTATACAGGCGGTCTGGGCATGACGGGCTGGATCAAGATTCCCGGTATCGGCTTGACATTCCAGCCGGTTGAGCTTGCCAAGCTCATCACCATCTTCTTTATTGCTACGCTTGGCTCGCAGTATAACGGTCGCATCGATACCGTTCGCGACTACGTCAAGCTCTGCGGCATGCTGTCCATTCCGTTTTTGGCCGTCGTTGCCATGGGCGACCTGGGCTCGGGCCTGGTCGTGCTTGTTTCGGGCGCCATCGTCATTTGTATGAGCGGTGCACGCCGCGAATGGGTGCTGTCGACTCTGGCCCTGCTCGTGGGCCTGGTGGCCCTTGTTCTGGCGCTCGATTCGGTCTTTGATTCGTTGCTCGGCCACGATGTGCTCATCAAGCAGTATCAGATGAACCGTCTGACGGTCTTTATCGACCCCGATAATGCCGATTCGGACGATGCCTACAACCTGCAGCAGTCGCTTATCGCCGTTGGCTCGGGCGGCTTCTTTGGTAAGGGTTTGGGCCATGCGACGCAGTCGGCCGGCGGCTTTCTGCCTGAGTTCCACACCGACTTCGTCTTCGCCTTCCTGTCCGAGACCTTTGGTTTTTGCGGTTCCTTTTTTCTCCTGTGCCTCTACGTGCTGCTGATCTTTTCGACGATTCGCGTCGCCTTTAAGTGTGAGTCGCTGTTCCTGCGTCTGTCGTGCGTAGGTATCGTCGGCATGTGGGCATTCCAGACCTTTGAGAACATCGGCATGTGCATCGGCATGATGCCGATTACCGGTATTCCGCTACCGTTTATTAGCTTTGGTTCGTCTTCGATGATGATCCAACTGCTGACGGTGGGTATCGTACAATCCATATGGCGGCATCGTTCGGGCGCCGCGTAACCGCTGGAGGGGTTTGCTATGAAAATTCCCGTAGATAAGCTGACCCGCGCTTTTAAGATGGGCGCGTCCGTTAAGAAGGATTCCGATACGCCGGTGCGCGTCTCGGTCTATCTGGATTCGTCCGCCTCGCGCTTTCTGGCCGAGACGGTGCGTGACGCCTTTGTGCCGCAGACGACCTCGGGCATTGTGCGCGTCGAGCGTCTGGGGGAGGAGCGAATTGCTCCAAAGACCGATACCGATGTGGTGCTGGTGCTCTCGTGTGGTTCCGACCGCTTGGAGAGTGCCGTGCAGGAGCTCGTGATCGCCGGCGCGCCCGTGTGCGTGCTTGCCGAGTCTGCTGTGGAGGTGCCGTTTATCGAGGAGTCCACGCCCATGCTCGGTGTGGTGGCGGCAACCGATAAGACGTATCTGCTCGAGACGCTTGCCCGCTGGATTCTCGATCGCACCGACAAGGAAACGGCTTTTGCGGCGAACTTTGCCTTCATGCGCATCGCGGCGGCCAATCGTATCATCACCTCGTGTGCGCTCACCAATATGGCGACCGGGGCTTTGGTGTTTTTGCCGGGCACCGATTATCCCGTTATGGCGCTGGCGCAGGTGGGCATGCTCTTTGAGCTCGCTGCCGTCTTTGGACGCGGCATTAAGCCTGAGCGCGGCTACGAGGTCGCGGGCGTGCTTGCCGGCGGTCTTGTGATCCGCGCGGTCACCCGCGCGCTCGTCAAGCAGACGCCGCATATTGGGTTTGCCGTCAAGGCGCTCGCTGCTGCCGCGGGCACCTATGGCATGGGCCGTGCGCTCGTTTCGCTCTACGAGCGCGATGTCGACTACAGCCGTGCTAACGAGGTGGTCACTGCCACGTTTTCCCGCGTTCGCGATCTGGTGACTGCGGTCGCGGGCGCTACCCGTCCTATGGCGTCCTATCAGGACGCATCAGATCTCGCTGCTTAGGGGTTTTCCGTTGCGCGTTGCATACCAAGACTGTTTTCATTTAATTGAGCCGTTGCTCGCCAAGGTCGAGAAGCCGAGTCGCTATATCGATCACGAGTGGGGCACGCTTTCCAAGGCCGATGCCGACTACCGTTGCTGCCTGATCTACCCGGATGTGTACGAGGTCGGTCTGCCCAACCAGGGCATCGCCATCCTCTACAACATCCTTAACCAGGCCGAGGGCATCTCCTGCGAGCGCGGCTATGTGCCGTGGCCCGATATGGGTGACGCCATGCGCGAGGCAGGCATTCCGCTGCTGTCGCTCGAGGGTGCAGCGCCGGTCGCTTCGTTTGATATCGTCGGCCTGCATGTGCCGCACGAGATGGCGGTGACGAACTTCCTCGAGGCACTCGACCTCGCTGGTATTCCGCTGTTAGCGGCTGACCGCACCGAGGACGACCCCATTATCATCGCCGGCGGCCCCTCGGTGTACAACCCCGAGCCGTACGCGGCCTTCTTCGATGTTATCCTCATCGGCGAGGGCGAGGAATCGCTGCTCGAGACCTGCCAGTTGCATCGCCGTCTGCGTGACGAAGGAGTCCCGCGCGCGCAGATTGTCGAGCAGCTTGCATCCATTGCCGGCAACTACGTGCCGTCGCTCTATGAGGTTTGTCACGACGAGCCCTGCTCGCCGCATGGCTACACCGTGCCGCGTGAGGGCAAGGATGCGCCGACCGTG
>CABUQY010000144.1 GCA_902493915.1 uncultured Collinsella sp. | reverse complement strand
GAGAGCCTTCGCGAAACCCTCCCCCGCCTTGTCCTCGGCCAGGACAACGGCACAGTAAAGGCCCGCGTCTGCATGCTCGATCGAGACCTCTCCTGCCGGAAATACCTTCCGCACAAGCGCCATCAGGCCATCACGCGCCTCGCGAGCACGAACGCGCACGCGGTTCACATGTCGCTCGTAATCACCCGATTCCAGCAAACGCGCCAAAGCGACCTGGTCAACAGAGCTCACCGACGAGGCGTAGAAACCAAGGTTGCGCCTAAACCGCTCCATTAGCTCATCGGGCAACACCATGTACGCCAAACGCAACGCCGATGAAAGGCTCTTCGAAAACGTGTTGGTGTAGATAACCGACTGGGCGGCATCGATCGACGCGAGCGCGGGAATCGGCTTGCCGGCAAGGCGAAACTCACAATCAAAGTCATCTTCGATGAGATACCGACCTGGTCGCTCGGCGGCCCAGCTCAGAAGCGCATAGCGCCGCGCAATGCTCGTCACAAGGCCGGTCGGATACTGATGGGACGGCATCAGGTGAAGGACATCGGTCCCGCTTTTCTGCAGAATGCTCAAGTCCACGCCCTCATCATCCAACGGGATATGTCGAACTTTGCAGCCCATAGCCTGATAGATGCGCGTCAGACGCAAATAGCCCGGGTCCTCAACGGCATACACCTTGTCAGTGCCAAGCAACTGAACCAACATGGTATCGAGCAGCTGGGCGCCCGCGCCGATAACGATATTGTTGGGGTCGACATTCATACCCCTTGTCCCGCGCAGATGGTGAGCAATTGCGCGTCGCAGCCGAGCGGTGCCCTGCGCCGGTGCGGGCGAAAAGATTTCGCGTTCGTCTTCGGATGCCAGCGTCGCCCGTAGCGCACTTTGCCAAAGCCGCGCCGCCTCCAAAGCAGAAGGAGAAAGTGCATCGAACAGCTCAACCTGTCCGTTGACATCATGCGCGCTGGGACCCACAGAAACGGCATCTCGGTCGATGCCCTCCGCAGCCGAAGCCAAAACCGGTGCATCCGGAAGCTCGCAAGCGTAGTAGCCACGACGCGGCATTGAGCAAATATAGCCCTCAGCGAGTAACTGGCTATATGCATTCTCGATGGTAATGACACTGATTCCCAGATGACTGGCAAAGGCACGCTTAGACGGAAGATGCTCCCCCGCCGCAATACGTCCAGCAACAATATCATCTCGAATTTGCTGGTAAACATACTCATAAAGCGATGCCTCGCCACGTTTTTCCAAATTGTAGTCAAGCATGAGTTTGCCACCTGACCTTATCGAGCCGTTCAATCTGGTATTAGGCTGACCTTATTATTATCTCGAAAACTGAGTATTTTGCCATATCCAGCCCCCCGATAGGATGTTCCGTCAAGCAATGCACATGCCAACCAAGGGAGCAACCATGGCAGAACAGACCAGCAAGGCCGATCGCGTCAAACTCAATCGCGAGCTCGCGCAGATGCTCAAGGGCGGCGTCATCATGGACGTCACCACGCCCGAGCAGGCACGCATCGCCGAGGAGGCGGGCGCCTGCGCCGTCATGGCACTCGAGCGCATTCCGGCCGACATCCGCGCCGCAGGCGGCGTCTCGCGCATGAGCGACCCCAAGATGATCAAGGGCATCCAAGAGGCCGTCTCCATCCCCGTCATGGCCAAGTGCCGCATCGGTCACATCGTCGAGGCGCAGGTCCTGCAGGCCATCGAGATCGATTACATCGACGAGTCCGAGGTTCTCTCCCCTGCCGATGACGTCTATCACATCGACAAGACCCAGTTTGACGTGCCGTTTGTCTGCGGCGCCCGCGATCTGGGCGAGGCGCTGCGCCGTGTTGCCGAGGGCGCCACGATGATTCGCACCAAGGGTGAGCCGGGCACGGGCGACGTCGTTCAGGCCGTGCGTCACATGCGCAAGATCCAAAAGCAGATCCGTGACGTTGTTGCCCTGCGCGACGACGAGCTCTTTGAGGCAGCCAAGCACCTGCAGGTTCCGGTCGAGCTGGTGCGCGAGGTCCATGCCACGGGTAAGCTTCCCGTCGTGAACTTTGCCGCCGGCGGCGTAGCGACCCCCGCCGACGCCGCGCTGATGATGCAGCTGGGCGCCGAAGGCGTCTTTGTCGGCTCGGGCATCTTTAAGAGCGGCGACCCCGCCAAGCGCGCAGCCGCCATCGTCAAGGCCGTGGCAAACTTCACCGATGCCAAACTCATTGCCGAGCTTTCGAAGGACCTGGGCGAGGCCATGGTGGGCATCAACGCCGACGAGATCGAGATTATCATGGAAGAGCGCAGGCGCTAGTCCAGCAGAAAGGATCGCACATGAGCGATTATGCAGACCAGACGGTCGCCGTGCTGGCGGTCCAAGGCGCTTTTGCCGAGCACGAGGCAAGACTGTCCGAGCTGGGCGCACGTTGTATTGAGCTGAGGCAGGCGGCTGATTTGAAGCAGGACTTTGACCGTCTGGTACTTCCCGGCGGCGAGTCTACCGTTCAAGGGAAGCTGCTTGTTGAGCTGGGCATGCTCGAGGAGCTTCGCACCCACATTGTTGAAGGCATGCCCGTCCTTGGCACCTGCGCCGGCTTGATTCTATTGGCGCGCGATCTTGCCGCACACGACGATAAGGGAACGCCGCGCCTAGCAACCATGAACGTACTCGTTGAGCGCAACGCTTATGGCAGACAGCTCGGCAGTTTTCGCACCAAGGGCCAGGTGTCCGGCATCGACGGTGAAGTGCCATTAACATTTATCCGTGCACCCCGCATCGTCGAGGTCCACGGCGACGCCAAGGCCTTAGCGAAAGTCGACGGCCGTATCGTCGCCGCCCGCCAAAGCAACCAGCTCGGCGTAACCTTCCACCCCGAACTCGACGAAGACACCCGCCTCCACGAACTGTTCCTACAAATGTAGGTATCGAAATCAACAAACGAAACGAGAGTGGACAATCTCCCACCTTGAGCATGAATATGGGCTCAAACCGGGAGATTATCCACTCTCATGCTATGTAGTCGTTGGGGACGTTCTTAAACGACCACTCGAACAAGAACGTCCCCAACGACTACCTTTTTGGCAGGTTTGAATCAAGGCGACGCCGATGTTTTGACACCGACAGCGAAAACCCGCCAGAGCAGCAAGGTGCCTTGAAGCGAGGCGGCATTGACCTTTTGGTCATGCCGCCGAAG
>CABUQY010000143.1 GCA_902493915.1 uncultured Collinsella sp. | reverse complement strand
GCGCCCAGGCCGCGGGTAAGGTCGGTGCCGATGTGCACCTTGATATCGGCATCAGAGATCGCGAGTGCCTGAGCATCGGTGTTGATGGCAACAAACTCGACGCCGCGGATGCCCTCTTCGATCATTCGATTGACCGCGTTGGTACCGCCGCCGCCGACGCCGACCACCTTAATGACGGCAAGGTAGTTGTTGATCTCTGTCTCGTGCATGTCGGTCCTCCGAACAAAGGTTATAGCCATAGCATGGGTCGACCCCTGCGCACATTAACCTTCAGGTTGAAAGTAAATGCAAAGGTAAACCGTATTATGTTTGCACATTATGAACGTATCAGTCAAATAATTGACCGTGAAAACCAAACAAACCAGATAAACGGCGTGGTATGGCCCCTCAACAAAGTAACAACCAGCGCTACGAGGTCGGAGCATTCCTAAATGTGTAGTTGCCCGGAGAGCGCACATTGATATACGTTACGCCCTCTACCTGCGAAAGCAACTTGGTGACTACGCGTTCTTTCTTGGCGATATCGTTCGAATCGCCCAGCGACACCTCAATGCCGTTATTGAGGTTTGCCGAGATGGCTTCGACCGAAGGCGTGGAAATATCCTTGACTTGTCCCAAGAACTCGCTCGAAAAACCACGCACATAATCCAGGCCGGCCTTAACGGCTTTGGAGTTCACCGCCTGGCCGGAAACCGGAGCGACATCCGCCGAGACATCAGTCAACAGCACCGCGCCATAATGCTTAGCGAGCGCCAGCGCGGCATCGATTCCGGTCAAGGTATTTGAGCCCTGCCCTGTCGTGATGACGTTGCCCTGGTCGTCCACTTCGACCGACGTCGACAGTGGGGCGATCCAGGTGTCATCATCCCCGATGGCCCAGGCAAGGTCATCGGAGCTGATATAGGCAATTGCGATGACCTTGCGCTCCATAGGCGTAATGATGAGCGTATGCGGGAACTGACGCTGGACATCCACGCCCGAGACCCACGGGTTCTGCTTGAGATCCTCGGTAATCTGGTCGGGATCGACGTTAAAAAGCGACGTTCCCTCGGGCAAATCGATCAGCTGGATAGCATCGTGCTTCGTCACATGCTCGCTGCCTTGAATCTGAATATCAGTGGCGGTAAACAATCCAGAGTTAATCACCACGATGGCAACGACGACGAGCACGGCCAAGACGGCCAGAACGCCGCCCACGATTTTGCCTTTGCCTGTAACGACAGAAGCGGCGTCTGATGTTTTATTTACCATCGCCCCAAGTGAAGACAACGGGTTGACGCTTTTTTTACCCGAAGGCTTCTTGACGGTAACCGGGACCGATGTCAGCGAGCGCGGTTTCGATGCGCCCAGCGTGCGACCTGGACGCGGCGCTTTAGTTCCCGTCGAGGGCTTAGGAGTTGCCATGGGACGGGCAGGTTTGGCGCCCATAACAGGCTTTGACGTCACCGAGGGACGCGAGGACTTTTTTGCGGCCGGACGATTACCGAGCTGCGAGCCGACGACCGGACGACTGGTCTGTCGAGCATGCCCGACAGACTTAGAATGCGCGACGGTATTGCGTTGAGGTTTGGCAGGCGCGCCGGAACGCCCTCCGGCGCGGCGGAAGGTGGGTTTCGATGCTCTAGAAGCCGAGGAATTTAACTTCCGGTCTGAGCTCGATGCCATACGCCTCCCTCACCTTTCCGTGCACATGTCTGATAACCGCGGCAACGTCATCGGCCGAGGCAGTTCCGTTATTAACGATAAAATTAGCGTGAACGGGCGAAACTTCCGCGCCGCCAATTGAAAAACCCTTTAATCCACAATCCTCGATAAGCTTGCCCACACTCGCATCGGGCGGATTGCGAAAGACCGACCCGCAGGATGCGCGACCCATGGGCTGCGTACGCTTGCGCCTCGTCAGGTACCGCTCCATGCGCTCGCGAATGTCGGCCTTGGGCGCCGGTTTAAGCTTGAGCACGCACTCGAGGATGATCTCATTGCGGGGAAGGCTACATTCGCGGTAGCCCCAAGTGATCTCGGACCCCGCATAATGCTTGATACCGGATGCCGGGTCAAACGTTACGACATCCTCAACCAGCGAGCCAATCCACTCGGTCCGTGTGCCGGCATTCATAGATATCGCACCGCCGACCGAACCAGGGATGCCAACGGCAAACTCAAGGCCCGAGAGGCTACGCGACAGGGCATCGTTGACCAGGCGCGCAAACATCACGCCCGCACCGACCGTCAGCGTACAACCGTCATCGGCAACAACCGTGCGCTGAAACTCACGTCCGAGCGAAATGACGGCACCGCGATAACCGCCATCGGCAACCAGCAGATTGGAGCCCTTGCCGATGATGACCCACGGCACCTGCTCGCGATCGAGCACCGCCACGGCGCGGCGGAGGGCATGATAGCTATGACACGTTACAAAGAGGTCGGCCTTGCCGCCGATACGATAGCTCGTATGACGCGCAAGGCGCTCGTCCTCGATCACATCCGTGTCGATCATGCCCGAAAGCGCCATGACGGCGTTAAACAGACCCATTAGACTTAAGCGTCTTTCTTGGCAGTCAGATACTCGATAAACTCGGGGCCGACGGTCGTAACGTCACCGGCACCCATAGTGAGCAGCAGGTCGCCCTCGCCCACCATCTGCTCGAGCTCCTGATTGAGCTCAAGACGGCTGGAGCAGTACACGACCTCCTTGCCAGGATGCTTGGCGCGCACGGTATCGGCGAGCATCTTAGAGGTGACACCCGGAATGGGCATCTCGCCAGCCGAGAACACATCAATCAGCAGCAGTTTATCGGCATTGGCAAATGCATCGGCAAAGTCGTCGCACAGGGCCTGCAGGCGCGAATAGCGGTGCGGCTGGAACACGACGTCGACGTGCTTGTAGCCCAGCGACGAAGCGGCAGCAAGCGTCGCCTTGATCTCGGTGGGGTGATGGCCGTAATCATCGACCACGGTGATGCCATCGATATCGCCCACGTGGGTAAAGCGACGGCGGACGCCCTCAAAGCTCGAGAGCGCCTTGGCGGCGGCGTCGATGTCAAGGCCCAGGACATGGGCGACGGTGAGCACCGCCGTGGCGTTGAGCATGTTGTGGCGACCAGGATTGCTCTTGATCTCCACAGCGTGCTCAGTGCCGTCCTCAAAGCGAACGATAAAGTCGCTCTGGATGCCCTTGACATCCGG
>CABUQY010000142.1 GCA_902493915.1 uncultured Collinsella sp. | reverse complement strand
GCTCCCAACGGTTGTCGCGGTCCATCGCCCAATAACGACCCGAGACGGTGGCAACGCGAGCGTCGCAACCGGTCTCCTCGGAAATCTTGGCCAGGAAGGCGCAGAACTCGCTCATGTAGCCAGCACCGGACTGCGGGTCGACGTCGCGGCCATCCATGAAGGCGTGGACACGAACGGTCTTGACGCCATGCTCGGCAGCCATCTTGACCAGAGCCTCAACGTGGTTCATATGAGAATGAACACCGCCAGGGCTCATAAGGCCCATGAGGTGGAGAGTCTTGCCGTCAGCCTTGACATCGTCCATAGCCTTGACAAAAACCTCGTTCTTGGCGATGGAGCCGTCCTTGATGGCATTGTTGATGCGCGAAAGCTCCTGGAACACGATGCGGCCGGCACCGATGTTGAGGTGACCCACCTCGGAGTTGCCCATCTGGCCGTCGGGAAGGCCCACGTCCTCGCCCGAAGCACCGAGCGTGGTATGAGGATACTTTTCGTACAGGCCATCAAGGAAGGGCGTCTTGGCAGCGGCGACGGCGTTCTCGCCATCGGCCGGAGCAAGGCCGCAGCCATCCATGATAATCAGGAGTGCAGGAAGATGACGTTGTGCCATATGTCCTACTCGCCTGCCTTGACGACCATAGAGGCGAAGTCGGCAGCCTTGAGCGAAGCGCCGCCCACGAGGGCGCCGTCAACGTCGGGCTTGGCGACGAGCTCGGCGATGTTGCCGGGCTTGGCGGAACCGCCATACAGCACGCGGATGCCGTTAGCGAGCTCCTCGCCGAACATCTCCTTGAGGGTCTCACGGATAGCACCGCAGACCTCCTGAGCGTCCTCGGCGGTAGCGGTCTTGCCGGTGCCGATGGCCCAGATGGGCTCGTAGGCGACGACGACCTGCTTGGGGCAGGTGATCTCAAGACCAGCAAGGCCAGCCTTGACCTGGTTCACGACGTGCTCGACATAGGTGCCAGCCTCGCGGACCTCGAGGGACTCGCCGCAGCAGAAGACGGGAACAAGGCCGGCGGCAACGAGAGCCTTAGCCTTCTTGTTCTGGTCCTCGTCGGTCTCGTGGAAGTAGTCGCGACGCTCGGAGTGACCGATGATGCAGTAGGTGCAGCCAGCGGACTTGAGCATGTCGCAAGAGGACTCACCGGTGAAGGCACCCTTGGCCTCCCAGTACACGTTCTGTGCACCGAGGGCGATGGGGGCAGCCTGAATGCGGTCATGAACCGTGGTGATGTCGATGGTCGGAGGGCAGACGAGCACCTCGACGCCAGCCGGAACCTCGGGCAGAGCCTGAGCCAGCTCGTCGGCAAGCTTGGCAGCCTCGGCGACGTCGTTGTTCATCTTCCAGTTACCAGCGATAAGAAGGGTGCGATTAGGCATCGAGAAGCGCCTCCACTCCGGGCAGGGCCTTACCCTCGACGAGCTCCATGGAAGCGCCACCACCGGTGGAGATCCAGCTCATCTTGTCGGCCAGGTTGAACTTGTTGACAGCTGCGACAGAGTCACCACCGCCGATGATCGAGGTGCAGTCAGCCTCGGCGAGAGCCTCGGCGATAGCCTGGGTGCCGTGAGCAAAGTTGTCGAACTCGAAGACGCCCATGGGGCCATTCCAGAACACGGTCTTGGCGCCCTTGACGGCCTCGGCGTAGAGCTCCTCGGTCTTGGGGCCGATGTCCATGCCCTCACGATCGTCGGGGATAGCGTCGGAAGCGACAACCTCGGGGACAGCGTCCTCGCCAAAGTGATCGGCAACGCGGTTGTCGATGGGGAGCAGGATCTTGACGCCCTTCTCCTCGGCCTTCTTGAGCATCTCGCCAGCGCGCTCGACCCAGTCCTCTTCCTTGAGGGACTGACCGACGGACAGGCCCTGAGCCAGGAAGAAGGTGTAGGCCATACCGCCACCGATGATCAGGGTGTCAGCAGAGTCGATGAGGTGATCGAGAACGCCGATCTTGGAGGAAACCTTGGAACCGCCGACGATGGCGACGAAGGGGCGCTCGGGCTCGGCGAAGATGCCGGTCAGCGTGTCGACCTCCTTCTCGAGCAGGAAGCCGGCGACGGCAGGCAGGTAAGCGGCGGGGCCCACGACGGAACCCTGGGCGCGGTGAGCGGTGCCGAAGGCATCGAGAACGAAGACGTCACCATAGGAAGCGAGCTTCTTGGCGATCTCGGGATCGTTCTTCTTCTCACGCTTATCGAAGCGGACGTTCTCGAGAACGAGAACCTTGCCCGGCTCGACGGCGGCGACAGCCTCGGCAGCCTTCTCGCCGTAGGTGTCGGCAACAAAGGCAACGTCAAGACCAGAGAGCTCGGCGAGCTTCTTGGCGACGGGCTCGAGGGACAGCTCGGGCTGGAAGCCGGTGCCCTCGGGACGGCCGAGGTGGCTCATGAGGATGACGCGAGCGTTGTGCTCAACGAGGTAGTTGATGGTGGGCAGGGCAGCCTTGATACGGGTGGTGTCACCAACGACGCCATCCTTGATAGGCACGTTAAAGTCAACGCGGACGAGAACGCGCTTGCCGTCGACATCGATGTCGCGGACGGTCTTCTTGGTAAAGGCCATGTTTGCTTCTACCTTTCGTACGTGTCTGCCTCCCATTACGGCAGACGATTTCTTATAAAAAGGGCGCGACCCTAGGGTGTAAGCCCTATAAGGCCGCGCCCTTCTTTAGACGCTCAACGAGCTATTCGCTAAAAGCTAAATTAAGCAACGAACTTCTCGAAGTACTTGATGGTGCGGACCATCTGAGAGGTGTAGGAGTTCTCGTTGTCGTACCAAGAGGTGACCTGAACGAGGGTCTGGCCGTTGCCGAGGTCAGAGCACATGGTCTGAGTGGCATCGAAGATGGAGCCATGGGTCTCGCCGATGATGTCGGTGGAGACGATGTCGTCCTCGTTGTAACCGAAGGTCTCGGAGATGGTGGCAGCGTAGGCCTTCATAGCAGCGTTGACCTCGTCGACGGTGACCTTCTTGTCAACGACAGCGTAGAGGTTGGTGATGGAGCCGGTCGGCGTCGGGACGCGCTGGGCGGCACCGATGAGCTTACCGTTGAGCTCGGGGAGAACCAGGCCGATAGCCTTGGCAGCACCGGTGGTGTTGGGGACGATGTTGACGGCGCAGGCGCGGCTACGACGCTTGTTGCCCTTGCGCTGCGGGCCGTCGAGCGGCATCTGGTCGCCAGTCCAGGCGTGAATGGTGGTCATGATGCCGGACACGATGGGAG
>CABUQY010000141.1 GCA_902493915.1 uncultured Collinsella sp. | reverse complement strand
CTTGCGGGCGATCTTGTCGATCTCGTCCACGTAGATAATGCCCACCTGCGCGCGCTCAATGTCGCCATCGGCAGCATTGATGAGCTTGAGCAGGATGTTCTCCACGTCCTCGCCCACATAGCCGGCCTCGGTGAGCGCGGTGGCATCGGCGATGGCAAACGGCACCTCGAGGATGCGCGCGAGCGTCTGGGCCAACAGGGTCTTGCCGGTACCGGTGGGACCGAGCAGCAGGATGTTGGACTTGGCGAGCTCTACCTCGTCCATATCGTCATCGAACTGCGAGCCCATGTCGTCATCAAAGGCAGACACCGCAGCGCCGCCCTCGATCACGCGGCGATAGTGGTTGTACACGGCAACCGACATGGCGCGCTTGGCGTCCTCCTGGCCCATTACATAGGCCGAAAGCTCGTCATAGATCTCGTGCGGCGTCGGCACGTGCGTGATGACCTGACGGTCGTCCTCGAGCTCAAAGCCCTCGGTCTCGGGGTCCACGGCGGGCTGGGATGCAGCCTGACCGTGGTCGTTGAGGAAGCCCGGCAGCTTGCCGTTGCGGGCGGCGTCCATAAAGTCCGAAGCCAGCGACTCCTCCAAAATCTCGGAGCAGGCGGCAACGCACTCGTCGCAGATAAAGATGTTGGTCGGACCCTTTACAAGGCGGCGAACCTGCCCCTGCTCTTTTCCGCAAAAGGAGCAGCGGATGGGGTTGCCGTTCTCGTCAAAGTTGTCCTGCATGTTACCTGCCATCCTAGGCGTCCTTCGCGGCGAGATCGCGCGAGGTGACAATACGGTCAATCAGGCCGTAGTCGAGGGCCTCGGCAGCGGTCAGGTAGTTGTCGCGCTCGGTGTCGGCCTGGACCTTCTCAATGGGCTGGCCCGAGGCATCGGACAGGATCTGATTGAGCTCGCGGCGAGTCTTCTTGATCTCCTCGGCCACGATCTCGATCTCGGTCTGCTGGCCCTGGGCACCGCCGCTGGGCTGGTGAATCATGACCTTGGAGTGCGGCAGGCAGAAGCGTTTGCCCTTAGCACCGGCCGAAAGCAGCACGGCGGCCATGGACGCAGCCATACCGACGCAGATGGTGGAGACCTGCGGCTTGATAAAGTTCATGGTGTCAAGAATCGCCAGGCCGGAGTAAACCTCGCCGCCGGGCGAATTGATGTAGAGCGAGATATCCTTCTCGGCATCCTGGCTCTCAAGATGCAGCAGCTGGGCAACGACCAGGTTGGCACTGACGGAGTTGATCTCCTCGCCCAAGAAGATGATGCGGTCGTTGAGCAGGCGCGAATAGATATCGTAGCTGCGCTCGCCGCGCGGCGTCTGCTCGATAACGTATGGCACGAGGGCGGAATCGAACTTAGCGATCATACGCATCTCCATTTCTCTCTTGCGGACCAATAATGGTTCTAGACAAACGTACGGTGCCCGCATGCTATGCATTGGCTGGCACCGTACGAAGCGACCGGATAACCGGTTTATAACTTTACCCCATCACGGGCGCACGCATGCGCTCGCGGGCAAGGTGGCGAGAATTACTCGGCGTCCTTGGCGGTCTCGTCGACCTCGGTCACCTTGGCGTTCTCGACCAGGTGGTCGACGGCCTTGGAGCGACGGATGGACTCGCGGACGGCAGGCATGCGGCCATCGGCGATGAACTCGGCCTTGGAAGCCTCGACGTCCTTGACGCCGGCCTTCTCGAACTCGGCGTTGATGTCGTCCTCGGTGACCTCGATCTTGAGCTCACGGGCGAGGGCGTCCAGAGCCAGGGACTCACGGGCAACGTCGTTGGCCTGCTTGTGCAGGTCGCCGATGAACTGCTCCATGGTCAGGCCGGAAGCGGGCAGCCAGGTGTCCAGGGTCATGCCGCGGGCAGCGAGGTTGGACAGGAAGTTCTGGCCAAGCTCCTCAAAGACGGACTGCTCGTAGTCGGCGTCCATCTCGTCGAGCTGCAGACGCTCGGCGAGAGCGGAGACGCAACGGTTCTCCTTCTCGGCCGGAAGGCGAGAAGCCTTGTCCTGCTCGATCTCGATCTTGATGGCGTCGCGCATAGCGTCGATGCTGTCGAAGCCAAAGTCGGACTTGACGAGCTCGTCGGTGAGCTCGGGGGTGTTGCGGACCTTGATGCCCTTGACGGTGACCTCGACGGTGTGGGTCTCGGCCTCCTCGCCCTCCTCGACCTCGTCGGTCCAGGTGACGGTCTTGACGTCGTCAACGTTAGCGCCGATCAGGGCCTCATTGAACTCCTTGGGGTTGCTGTCGCTACCGGCGATGAGCATACGGCCCTCGGCGGCAAAGTTGTCGGCGTTCTCGACGGCCTTGAGGTCGACGGTGACGTAGTCCTCGGCCTCGACGGCGCGACCCTCGACGTCCTCGAAGGTGGCACGGTAGTTGAGGAGCATCTCGACCTGGTTGTTGATCTCGGACTCGGTGACCTCCGCAGGGGGCATCTCGATCTCGACGGCGTCGAAGGAGGAGAGCTCAGCGGCGGGACGCAGGGAGAACTCGACGGTGTAGGTGTAGTCCTCGTGATCCTTGGCGAGGTCGAGCTCCTTGTAGTCACCGCTCTTGGTGGGGACGATGTCCAGCTCGTTGAGGACGGCGGGCTCGTTGGCGGCGATCAGGTCGTTGGTGGCCTGAGCGAGGGTAGCCTCGGCGCCAAGAGCGGAGTCGATGACCGGACGGGGGGCCTTACCGGCGCGGAAGCCCGGGAAGCGGTACTTCTTGGCGGTGTCCTTGTAGGCCTTCTTGATCGCGGCGTCGACGTCGGCGGCCGGGATGGTGACCGTAGCGGTGAGCTTGGCGTCCTTGACGTCAGAAGCGGTGATGTTCAACACGTTCCTCCTCATACTGCCCAGCTTATCTGAGGTGCTGGTACCTTTATGCAACAAAGTGTCGCGACGGCCAGGGCCGACGCAGATGCGTTGGTGCGGGCGAAAGGACTCGAACCTTCACGGGAATCCCACCAGAACCTAAATCTGGCGCGTCTACCAATTCCGCCACGCCCGCATGAGCGCACAGACTAGGAATGATAGCAGATACGAACGGCAAGCGCACGCACACGTTTTTAGCTCACGACCTCACCACGAGCGCAAGGCATCCCATCTCATAAGTTGCGGTGAAATAGTTCCTGTTTGGGGCTCCAGTCCTCCAAAACAGGAACTATTCCACCGCAACTTCGGTGCGACTCGACAGTCTGGCGGTGCTGGCCATGCGCCGGAAAGCGTGTCCCAGCTTGGGG
>CABUQY010000140.1 GCA_902493915.1 uncultured Collinsella sp. | reverse complement strand
TGTCGCCGTGCCCTATGCGCACAAGGTCGTGACCGAGATCACCTGCCACGGTACCGGTGCCGTACGTCTGTTTGGCGACCACGGCACCGTGATCGATGTGGGTGGTCAGGACACCAAGGTCATTCAGCTTAAAAGTGGCCGCGTGGCCAAGTTTGCCATGAACGACAAGTGCGCTGCCGGAACGGGGCGCTTTTTGGAGATCATGGCCGACCGCCTAGGCATTTCCCAGCAGCAGATGGCCGACCTGGCGCGTTCCGGCGAGCCTACCAAGATCAGCAGCATGTGCACGGTGTTTGCCGAAAGCGAGGTCATCAGCCTCATCGGTCGCGGTGAGCCGCGCGAGAACATTGCGCGTGGCGTGATCGACAGCGTGGTTTCGCGCGTGGTGACCATGGCCGGGCAGGCCGCGGGCGCCCCGTACTACCTGACCGGCGGCCTGTGCGAGAACGCCTTCGTGGTGGAGCGGTTGGGCGAGCTGCTGGGGTCGCCGGTGACCACCTCACCCCAGGCTCGCTTTGCCGGTGCCATCGGCGCGGCGATTCGTGCACAGGCGCTCAATTAATGCATCCGTCGCAGGCTCGCATTCATGCGTATACTGGGAGAAAATGATTGACCGATGAGAGGAGGTATCGATGGCTGACGATCAGATTAAGCTCACGTCTATGACGGCCGCGAGCGGTTGAGCTGCTAAGCTTGCTCCCGGAGCCCTCGCCCAGGTCCTGGGCGACTTGCCCAATGTGCATAACGACAACCTGCTCGTGGGGTTCGATACCTCCGACGATGCGAGTGTCTTCCGCGTAGGGGAGAACCTGGGGCTCGTGCAGTCCATCGACTTCTTCCCGCCGATGGTCGACGACCCGTTCCTGTTTGGCCAGATCGCCGCAGCCAACTCGCTGTCGGACATCTACGCCATGGGCGGGCGGCCGAGCCATGCCATGAACTTGCTGTGCATCCCGAGCTGTCTGGGCGTCGAGGTCGCCGGTCAGATTCTGGCGGGCGGCGCAGACAAGTGCGTCGAGGCGGGTTGCTCCATCGCGGGCGGCCACACCATCAACGACGACGAGCCCAAGTACGGCCTGTCCGTGAGCGGCTTTGTCGCGCTCGATCGCATGCTCGCCAACAGCGGTGCATGCGTGGGCGATGTTCTGCTGCTGACCAAGGCGATCGGCTCGGGCATTATCACCACGGCCATTAAGGGCGAGCTCATCGAGCAGGACGAGGCCGCGGCCATGTTTGACTCGATGCGCACCCTCAACGAGGCTCCGATTCGTCTGGCCGAGGGACTTGAGCTTCACGGCTGCACCGACATTACGGGCTTTGGTCTGATCGGGCACGCGTGCGAGATGGCCGAGGGCTCGGGCGTGCAAGTTGAGCTTGCGTCGGGGGCGGTACCGCTCTTTGACCAGGTGCTCGACATAGCGCGTCTGGGCATTATCCCCGCGGGCTCCTACCGCAACCAGGACTTCTTTGACCCGCGCGTGGCTGCCGACGAGGACCTGGAGCCGGGCATGCTGGATGCGCTGTACGATCCGCAGACGTCTGGTGGCCTGCTTATCGCGGCACCTGCTGCCGATGTGGATGAGCTTGCGCGCCGTCTGCATGCCGAGGGTCGCATCGCCGCCGTCGTCGGTCGCGTGTGCGAGCCGGTGCCAGGCGGTCCTGCCGTTCGCGTTGTGCATTAAGGAAAACCGTTTATGCGACCGCCTACTGTTCTGGGCGGTCCCTTTTGAAAGGAAAAACTATGTCTACCAAGATTGAAGTCAATGCCATGGGCGATGCCTGCCCGCTGCCCGTCGTCAAGACGCTCAAAGCTCTGAAGCAGCTCGATGGCGAGGGCACCGTCGTGACCTCGGTCGATAACGAGACCGCCGTCAAGAACATCTCCAAGATGGCGCAGGAGAAGGGCTGCACGGCCTCGGTCGAGAAGATCTCGGACGCCGAGTGGCACGTGACCGTGGCGACCTCTGGCGCCGTTGCCGTGGCCGATCCCGAGCAGGATGGCGCTGTCTTCTGTGATGCCAGCGCCGGCAAGGGCAAGCTCGTCATTTCCGTCTACACCGACTGCATGGGCCGTGGCGACGACGAGCTGGGCCACAAGCTCATGAAGGCCTTCATCTTTGCCGTGACGCAGCAGGAGGAGCTGCCCGCGACTATGCTGTTCTACAACGGCGGTGCCAAGCTCACCGTAGAGGGCTCTCCGGTGCTCGACGACCTGAAGGGCCTGGCCGAGCAGGGTGTCGAGATTCTCACCTGCGGTACCTGCCTCGACCACTATGGCATTAAAGACCAGCTTGCGGTGGGCGAGGTCACCAACATGTACGTGATCGTGGAGAAGATGGAGCAGGCTGTGCACGTTGTGCGCCCGTAGCGTATTGGTTGGAGTTGCCATGAGGGAGAAGCGCCCGGCGCTTGTCATCACGTTTCCCACCACGGCGGCCGCCATGGGTTGCGAGTCCCTGTGCATCGAGCGCGGCCTTCCCGGGCGAACGATTCCCGTGCCCGGGGAGGTCGCTGCCGGCTGCGGTTTG
The DNA here is from genome assembly GCA_902493915.1 of uncultured Collinsella sp. Lineage (GTDB taxonomy): Bacteria > Actinomycetota > Coriobacteriia > Coriobacteriales > Coriobacteriaceae > Collinsella. The sequence goes on along the minus strand of CABUQY010000140.1, from coordinate 745 downwards.
GCGTGGAAGGCGTTGCCTGCCGATGAGGAGCTGCTGCGCGCCGAGCTTACCGCAGGGGGTATTCCCACCGAGGGCTTTACGGTGATTGATATGTGGGAGGTCGTGCGATGATCTATCTAGATAACGCGGCGACGACCATGTACAAGCCGCAGGCGGTCATCGATGCCGTGACGCAGGCGATGTGCTCGCTCGGCAATGCCGGGCGCGGCGCCACGTCGGGTGCCCTCGATGCCGCTCGTACGATTCACGCTTGCCGTGCCAAGCTCGCGCGCCTTTTGGGTTGCCCGCGTGCTGACCATGTCTGTTTTACGCCCAACTCCACCGCGGCGCTCAACACCGTCATCAACGGGGTGGTGCGCCCCGGCGACCGCGTGGTCACAACGGTGCTCGAGCACAACTCCGTGCTGCGTCCGCTCAATCGCCTGGCGACGGAGCGGGGTGTGACGGTTGAGCATGCGGGTTGCGATGCGAGCGGCGTGCTCGACTATGATGAGCTCGAGCGGTTGGTCACGCCGGGCACGCGTGCCGTGGTGGTGACGCACGCCTCCAATGTGACCGGCAACGCGGTCGACGTTTCGCGTGTGGCTGCCATCGCCCATGCGGCAGGTGCGCTTGTGATCGTTGATGCCTCGCAGTCTGCCGGTACGGCGAAGATTGACATGGATGCCATGGGACTCGACGTCGTGTGCTTTACCGGCCACAAAGGGCTCATGGGACCTCAAGGCACCGGCGGCCTGGCCGTGGC
>CABUQY010000139.1 GCA_902493915.1 uncultured Collinsella sp. | reverse complement strand
GTGGATGTTGGAAGGGTCGCGGGGCTGTGTCTTAACCGATTCCTCGCAGCTAAACAGTACATGCAGGCTCTTGATTCCGCGCTTCTTACATTCTTTGCGCATGATGCGGCTCATGGGGTCACGTACCGTATCGAAAATGTCGGCAAAGCGGAGGCACTCGGGATGGAGCTTGTTGGCCCCGCCCATGGAGCTAACCAAACGAATGTCGTGTTCCTGAGCATATTTGGCAATGGTGAGCTTGGCCGAGATGGTGTCGATGGCGTCGACGACGTAGTCGATCTTGCCCTCCGTCTGCTCCAAAACGCTCGCGAAGAAATCATCGATGTTGTCGCTCAGCAGGTATTCGGTGCGTTTGATGACGGTAGCGGTAGGGTTGATGTCGTGAATCATAGCCTCCATGACGTCAACCTTGCGCTTGCCGACGGTGCTGTGAAAGGCGATGGCCTGACGGTTGATATTGCTGGGCGCGATGACGTCCTTATCCAGAATGACGAAATGACCGATGCCGCCGCGGGCGAGTGCCTCGCAGCAGTTGGAGCCCACGCCTCCGCAGCCGAGCGCCAGCACCGTAGCATCGGCGAGCTTGTCGAGTGCCTCGCGGCCCATGATGATCTCGAGCTTGGTGTCGCGTGTCTCGATGGGGGCTGCGGCTGCGGTTTCGGTCATAGATATCCTCCGATGGGGAGTCGGTCGTGTTTTAGCTATCGCCATTATAGGTATTATTGCGATTCCATTTGAGCCCTTGGAGCTTGTTGAAATGGGATCGGGATTCGCATAAGATTGAAGCAGATGGCACCCGTTGCCGCGGGTTGACCAACTCCCAAACACGTTTGTAGCGTGAGAAGTGGCCGTCTTCGCATTACGCGGGGGCGGCTATTTCATTCGACCTCCAATGTGGATGCCGAGCTCCACAGCCGCGATTACAAGCAACAACAACGTCAGGACATCGTCAATACTCATAGTCCATCTCCTTCTCGGGTAGAGGGAGCTGGCCCATCTGCTTCAACTTCCATTGTAACTAAACACGAACGAATGTTCTATAGATGTTACTGTATTAGATAGTTAGACAAACATCTAAATATCGAGTATAGTGTGCGCGTCATGAGAGATGATGAAAGGAGGTCTTATGCCGGGAGAGGGTTTTAAGGCGCTTGCCGATCCAACGCGACGGCGCATTTTGGAGTTGCTGCGCGAGGGCAATTGCACGGCGGGGGAGCTTGCCGAGCATTTCGATATCAGTAAGCCGTCGCTGAGCCATCACTTGGCGACGCTCAAAAACGCCGGGTTGGTAACCGACGAACGTCATGGTCAAAACATCGTTTACAGCTTAAACACTACCGTCATGCAGGACTTGATCGGTTGGTTTATGGGCTTTACAAACACTGAAGGTGAAAAGGATGAATAACGAAAACAAGGGCATTCACCCCACGGGGGTATCGTCGCGCGTGTGGATTGCGCTGGTCGCTCTGTGCGTCGCCAATGTCGTAGCGCATCTCATGGTGATGCCGAGCTTGCCTGCGCAGATTCCCACGCATTGGGGCGCGAACGGCGCCGTTGACGGTTGGGGTCCTAGCTGGATGGCCTCCGCGCTCGGCGTGCTGCCTCTGGCGCTTCTCGCAATGTTTTGCGTGGTGCCGCGCATCGATCCCAAAGGTGAGGCATATCGGACCTCGGGCAAGTTCTATCAGGGTTTCGTAATCGCCTTCACCTTGTTCATGTGTGCCATAAGCTGGTTGGGCGAGCTTACGGTTTGGGGCGTGGTGCCAGCGGCCGGTTCGGTCAACGTGCTGATTTCCGGTGCTATCGGTTTGCTGTTCATCGGCGTAGGCAACTACTTGCCGCGTGTGAAGCAGAACTATACGCTCGGTATCAAGACGCCTTGGGCGCTTGCCGATCCCGAGAACTGGCGCCGTACGCAGCGTTTTGGCGGCGCCTGCTTTATGGTGCTGGGTGTTGGCCTGATTGTGATGGGCGTGGCGGGTAGCGTGCTTTCGAGTGAAGTCGTCGCAGCGGTGATTGCGGTTCTGGCGTTTGGCTCGGCCGGAGCTGCCTACGTCTACTCGTATCTGCTGTGGCGCAAATCGCAGCGGGCCGCTCGTTAAGGTTGCGGAAAACTAGCGTACGCAGTTCATAGTATGTTCCGGGGGACTTTTCCCAGGTAGTATTAGGGGTGTGGGCAACCATGCCCCTTTTTCGTTACGTTTCAGAGCTGGTTTTTCCATTTCGTTTCCACTTAGGCGAAACAAGAATAGGGAAACAGCAGGTAGAAAGGATAAAACAGGCAAATGGCGGAGTTTATCTACCAGATGTATCAGGCTCGCAAGGCCCATGGCGACAAGGTAATCCTTGACGACGTGACCCTGAGCTTCTACCCCGGTGCCAAGATCGGCGTCGTGGGCCCCAATGGTATGGGCAAGTCGACCCTGCTCAAGATCATGGCCGGCATCGAGGAGGTCTCCAACGGCGATGCCAGGCTCACCCCCGGCTACACCGTGGGCATCCTGCAGCAGGAGCCGCCGCTCGACGATGACAAGACCGTCATCGAGAACGTTCGCATGGCGTTTGGCGATATGATCGCCAAGGTCGATCGCTTCAATAAGATCGGCGAGGAGATGTGCGACCCGGATTGCGACATGGACGCCCTCATGGCCGAGATGGGCAAGCTCCAGGACGAGATCGACGCCGCCGACGGCTGGGATATCGATTCCAAGCTCGGCCAGGCCATGGACGCCCTGCAGCTGCCCGATTCCGACATGCCGGTCAACGTGCTTTCCGGTGGCGAGCGTCGTCGCGTGGCCCTGTGCAAGCTGCTGCTCGAGGCTCCCGACCTGCTGCTGCTCGACGAGCCCACGAACCACCTGGACGCCGAGTCGATCCTGTGGCTCGAGCATTTCCTGCACAACTACCAGGGTGCCGTGCTTGCCGTCACGCACGATCGCTACTTCCTGGATAATGTTGCCGAGTGGATCTGCGAGGTCGACCGCGGCCACCTTTATCCCTACAAGGGCAACTACTCCACGTATCTGGAGACCAAGGCCGCCCGTATCGAGGCGCAGGGCAACCGTGACGCCAAGCTCGCCAAGCGCATGGAGGCCGAGCTCGAGTGGGTACGCAGCTCGCCCAAGGCTCGCCAGGCCAAGAACAAGGCCCGTCTGGCTCGCTACGAGGAGATGGAGGCCGAGGCCCGCGCAAGCCAGAAGCTCGACTGGACCGACATCCGCATCCCTGTGGGCCCGCGTCTGGGCAACAAGGTGCTCGAGGCCCATCATCTGCACAAGGAGTTCGATGGCCGCGTGCTCATCGATGACCTTTCGTTCACCCTGCCGCGCAACGGCATCGTGGGCGTCATCGGCCCCAACGG
>CABUQY010000138.1 GCA_902493915.1 uncultured Collinsella sp. | reverse complement strand
TTCCGTCTTGCGCAGGACTGTAGAGCAGCAAACTTAACCGCCCCGCCCGGCGGGCGAGCGTGCAGGAACGACATCTGTCCAACAATTCGTCCGAAACATAATGAAAAACCGTTTGATGTGAGTTAATATAAACAACGTCGTGAATCTGACTCCTGCCACATGCATGACAGGGGTTAAACACAAAAAGGAGTCAATTATGGTTTCTGAGAAGGCTACCCTCGTTAATCCTCAGGGTCTGCACATGCGTCCGGCTGGTCTGTTCGCCTCCACCATGGGCAAGTACGCCTGTGACGTGACGGTCGTCACCCCCGAGAAGGAGGTCAACGGCAAGTCCCCGATGGCCCTCATGGCTGCTGGTATCCCCTGCGGCACCGAGGTCGAGGTAAAGTGCGACGGCGCTGACGAGGCCGAGGCTCTGGCTGCTGCCATCGAGCTCATCAAGAGCGGTCTTGGCGAGTAGAACTCAAACGGGTCGCATGTTGAACAACTAAGTTCATATTTGGGGGCGCAGTGACCTGTTGTAAGGTAGCTGCGCTCTTTTGTCATGGATATGGCAAAACGCTTTATCACATGACACGGAGAGAGGAATGGGAATGTATCAGGGAGTCAACGCTTCCGAGGGCATCGGTATCGGCACCGTCATGGTCGCCGTCGATCCCGACTTGACGTTTGAGCCGCACGAGGTTGCTGATTCGGCAGCAGAGAAGGAGCGCTATCAGTCCGCTCTTTCGGTCTTCTGCGAGAAGACCCAGGCTCAGGCCGACCACATGAAGGAGACGGTGGGCGAGGCCGAGGCCGAGATCATGAGTGGACACATTGTCCTGGCTCAGGACCCGGGCATGACCGACGCCATCAACGCCGCCATTGACGGCGGTACCTGCGCCGAGCAGGCGCTCATGGACACCTCGACCATGTTCGAGAACATGTTCCTGTCCATGGACGACGAGATGTTCCGTCTGCGCGCGGCCGACATCGCCGACATCCGCACCGGTATTCTGGCCGAGCTGCTGGGCAAGGAGGTCGTCGACCTCTCCGTCCTGCCCGAGAACACCGTCGTTGTCGTGCATGACCTCACGCCGTCCATGACCGCCACGATCGATAAGGCCCACGTTGCCGGTATCGTCACCGAGACCGGTGGCCGCACGTCGCACTCCGCGATCATCGCGCGCGCCCTCGAGATTCCGGCTGTCCTTTCGGTTTCCAACAGCTGCACCGCGCTGCGCAACGGTATGACCGTTGTCGTCGATGGTGGCAAGGGTATCGTTGAGGCCGATCCCGACGAGGAGACGCTCGCTGCCTACACCGCCAAGGCCGAGGCCTTCGCTGCCGAGAAGGCAGCCCTCGAGGCCTTCCGTGGCAAGCCGTCCGTGACTGCCGATGGCATCAAGAAGATCATCGCCTGCAACATCGGTAACCCCGATGACGTGCCCAACGCGCTCGATCACGACGCCGAGGCCATCGGCCTGTTCCGCTCCGAGTTCCTGTTCATGGACTCCGCTGAGCTTCCTTCCGAGGAGGAGCAGTTCAACGCCTACCGTAAGGTCGCCAGCGCGCTCAAGGGTGCTCCGGTCATCATCCGCACGCTCGATGTGGGTGGCGACAAGGAGATTCCGTATCTGCATATGGTCAAGGAAGACAACCCCTTCATGGGCTTCCGCGCCGTGCGTTACTGCCTGGCCAATCCCGACCAGTACAAGGTCCAGCTCCGCGCTCTGCTGCGCGCTAGCGCCTTCGGTGACGTCAAGATCATGATCCCGCTCGTCACCTGCGTCGAGGAGGTCTTGGCTGTCAAGGAGCTCGTCGAGCAGTGCAAGGCCGAGCTGACCGAAGAGGGTCGCAAGTTCAACGAGAACATCGAGGTCGGCATCATGGTCGAGACGCCCGCCGCTTCGCTGCTCGCTGACCGTCTTGCCGAGGTCGCCGACTTCTTCTCCATCGGCACCAACGACCTGATCGGCTACACCATGTGCGCCGACCGTGGCAACGACACCATCTCCAACCTGTACCAGGTGTACTATCCCGCCGTGCTCCGCTCGCTCAAGAACATCATCGAGAGCGGCGTGAAGGCCGGCATCATGGTCGGTATGTGCGGCGAGGCCGCTGCCGATCCGCTGCTCGAGCCGCTGCTGATCAGCTGGGGCCTGGAGGAGTTCTCGATGAGCGCTCCGTCGATCCTGCGCGCCCGCAAGACCATCAGTCAGTGGACCAAGGCCGAGTGCGACGAGCTCGCCGAGAAGGCGCTCGCCTGCAACACCGCCGCCGAGGTCAAGGCTCTGCTCGAGTCCGCAGCTCGCTAATTTAGTATCAGAGGTAACCGCGTGGTTGGAATGGGCCGGCCACGCGGCCCTCACATATACAGGGGGTACTGTAAATGTTCTACACGCTAACCGCTAACCCGGCTGTCGACATGACGGTTTCGAGCTCTCCGCTCGAGCCCGACGAGAACGTCCGCACCGGCTCGGCCAGCTACACGGCTAACGGCAAGGGCCTCGACGTGTCCTTCGCCTTTAAGAAGATGGGCGTCGACACCGTCGCGCTCGGCTTCTTCGCCGGCTTCACGGGCAAGTTCATCGTCGAGGAGGTCATGAACCTGGGTTGCCTCTGCCGCCCGGTCTGGACCGACGGTATCACGCGCATTAACACCTACGTCAACGATGGCCAGCACGAGTACGGCATCCTGAACCCGGGTGCTCCGATCACGCCGCAGCACCAGGAGGAGCTCTACAACATCCTGGACACCGCGGGCGATCTCGAGTGCCTGATCGTTTCCGGCTCCGTGCCTCCCAAAGCTACGCCCGACTTCCTGGCTCAGGTCATGGAGCACGCTCAGGCCCGTGGCGCCGACGTCGTCCTGGACCTGTCCTCCGACAAGCTCAAGGAGCTCGCTCACAAGAAGCCGCTGCTCATCAAGCCGAACCATCACGAGATGAAGGCCATCTTCGGCGTGCCGGTCGACACCGACGACGAGGTTCGCGTTGCCATGAAGATGGCTCACGACGCTGGCGTTCAGAACGTGCTGCTCACCCGTGGTAGCCGCGGCGACGCTTACTTCTCCAACGGCGAGGACATCTGGTACGCCAAGCGTGAGTTCAACATCAAGCTGGTTTCTTCCGTCTGCGCCGGCGACTGCACCCTCGCTGCGTTCCTGCACAAGTGGTACAGGGATCGCGACAACGTCGAGGAGGCCATGAAGCTCGCTATGGCCACCGGCGCCAACGTTGCCGAGTCCGTCGGCATCGGTGACTTCGGTCACGTCGACGAGTACAGCAAGCGCGTTGCCGTCCGCAAGCTCGATCGTCAGTAATCGAACCGCGACATATTCGTGCGCATGTGGCGCCCCGGTTTGGCTGGGGCGCCTTTTTGTTCCGCCACGGGGG
>CABUQY010000137.1 GCA_902493915.1 uncultured Collinsella sp. | reverse complement strand
CGTTCTTTCGCGTCGACAAGTCCCGCAGCAGAGCATACGGCGGCGCGGGGCTTGGATTGGCGCTTGTTTGGGAGATTGCAGCGCTTCACGGTGGCACGGTAGAGGTCGAAACAAGTTCCGAGAACGGGACCACCATGCTCGTGACCCTCTCAAAGGGGGCCACCACGTGATCCGACTGTCCAGGGGTCCCACTCGGCATTGCGAAACGCGTCCCAAAACTTGGACATGAGAAATGGGAGGCAGTTCGCATCTGTGCCGAGGACGAAGTCCTGGCGGGAATTCAGGATGCGCAGAGGAAGCTTACGGCAGAAAACCCCGACAGAGTCGTGACCGTCGGCGGCAACTGTATGGCGTCGCTTGCCCTCTTCGATTACCTGCACGGGAAATACGAGAACGTTGGAATCGTCTGGATCTATGCGCATCCGGATGTATCCACGCTGAATGATGGCTACCCCAACGCTCACGCCATGGTACTTGGCAACCTTTTGGAACAGGGTGCACCGCAACTCGTTTCGCGGATGCGGCATCCGGTGTTTAAGCCGAGCGATGTCCTGCATGTCGGGCTACAGCAGCTCCACGACTATCAGGAAGTTTGCTTAAACAAGCATAGGTGTTGCGGTTTTAGCCGATGTCCTCATGGAGGAAAACGACATGCTGGGTCTGTCTGATTAAAGTCCAACAGTTTCCATGAGGCATCTAGCACGGTAAAAGCTAAAGACCCGGGAGATCCCAAACTGTCAACCATCTTTACGGGTGCAAGGGAAACGGGCAAGACAGCCCCCTCTCGCTCCTATCCGAAACGGCGCTTGAACACGGCTGGATTGCAGCGAATGTCTCCGCCATGCCCGGCATGCTCGAAGATATCATCGAGCACACAAAGGAGGCCGCAGGCCGTTACCTCTCGCAGCCCCATACACGCGTGAGCGGAGTTCAAGTTGGGCAGCGGGGCGGTTTAGCGCGCCAATATAATCAAATCGTGCACTTCCATAGCCTCTCGTCTACGTGGTGTACCGTCGTCTCCCCTTTTATCAGAGTTGGGCGATTTCAGGCACCCGAGCTGAACTCAAATTGAACTCAACGATGCCTTATCGGTCGAGGGCGTCCTAGCGAGAATATACAGAGGCGCACATTTCGCAGGGAACCTCCCATTCGTTATCATATCGGGATGCTGTCAAGGCAGCGTCAATGCGTTCGACCTACACCTTCTCGCTTTTCGAGGCCTCGTCTGCAGGACCATCGGAATCGATACGGAATCGATCGGCATACCATTCATCCGAAGCAATCACCTTATGGAGCATCTGGAGATGCAGGTCGACATAGTGGCAGAACGCCTTGCCGCATTCCACGAGAGGCGCATTGTTTCTCTCGTTGGGCTCGGCTCCAAAATTAAACTCGACCTCATAGCCCTCCCCAGGCACACCCATGCTCGGCAGAATATCAGTGGAGAAGTGAACGAATCCAGACGTCACCTTGTATACATCTTTTACCTTTGGATCGTACTTCTCGAGTAAGTCTTGAAGTCTTCCATCGGACATCTTCTCACCCGAGAAATCTTTCAGCTTGTTCACAGGCACACCTTGAAACACCTGCTTGAGAAAGTCATCCTGGTCTTCGGCGGCGAATAATGCGAATGTCCGCAGGCAGACTCCAACCTGTGCGCGGAGAAGCTGGGCGACGCAAACAAGATTCCTCGACTCGAGCATGGAGATGAATCCGTCTATCAGTCTCATCGCATACTCAGAGGAGGATGCCAGATATAGATCCCATTGGGTAAAGTCGCCGTTCATGAAGGGAATCACTGCATTGCGCTCGGCGACTCTCAAGGCACTCAGGCTTTGTTCTATTTTCTCAGCTTCTTGTTTGAACTGTTCGCTATCCAAAATGCCCCCAAATGCCGGCTTCTCAACAAATCAAAAAAGCAGGAGAGACAGAGATTAGGTTCCTGCTCCACTGAACCCGCGCTTCCAGTCGAGACACTCCTCCTCGAAGATCTCCCCAGAGTCCCGTCTCTCGCGCCCCTCACGGAACTGTCCATATCAGTGTAGCCAATCCAAGCACAGCCCCACCGCACGGCCCAGTCGCTTCCGGTCCTGCGTGGCCCCATGAAGGCGGAAGGGCGTGGTTGTCGTCATCGCGTTCCTTTCTCCTCATACCTTTTGGGCATGCGTCACAGGCCCCCGCGCGGCGCCGAGAGCGAATCGGCGCAGGCTTGGGGCCAGTTGCGTAGAGGTTGAGGTTCGGGTTTCGCCGGCTTACGCAGCTTGGCGGGCAGAGCGCCCGGGCTCGCTGCGCCTAGGGCGCGGCGGGATCCGCGACGCCGGAGGTGTCGATCTCGCCCAGATTGGCGAGCTGCTCGATGAGGGGGAGGCCCATCGGGTCGTCCACCTCGACGCCGCCGAGCACGATGGTGCTGTCGCGCGTGTCGATTTGGGTTGTGAACACGGCCGGGTCGAAGCCCGAAGCGATAAAGCCAATGCCCGCGAGGACAACACCCGCGGCAACGAGCCCGCCCGCCACGGCGAGGTAGATCTTCTTCGCGCTGGTCATGGTACTCACTCCTTTCTACGCCGCGAGATGCGCGGCAGCGCCGCCCTTCTCGCCCTTGCCCTTCCAGAAGGGCGAGGCGGCCTTCCTCGCCCAGAGCGCCGAAAGGCGCGCAATTTGTTTTAAGGCGGCCCAAGCGCCAGCACCAACGAAGAGCGCCACGCCGACGAGGCCGAGCCCCACGCCCGCCGAGGCGAGGGCGTACGGGAAGTGGCCGATGGTGACGCCGCTTACGGCAAGCAGGAGCTCAACTACGCCCACGCCCCCGAGTGCCGCCGCGACGATCCACACGCAGAGTGCCAGCAGCCAGATGCAGATATAGACCGTGACGGCCACGGCGGCGAAGGCGGCGAGCAGCGGCACCCACACCGGGGAGCCCACGATGGTCAGCACCCACAGCAGCGTGGTGCTGCGCCGGCGCGTCCTCGCGATCGCGCGCGGCACGGCGGGCAGGTCGTCGAGCGTGGCCTCCGCCACCTCGCCGGGTGTGCCCATGGCGGCCACGGCCTCCTCCTCGCTCATACCGTCCTCCATGCGGTCAGCGATGGCCTCCGCATAGAACGCCTTGGTCTCCTCCACCTGCTCGGCCGGCAGGCAGGCGAGCAGCTCGCCCAACCGGCCCAGAAACTCATCGCGCGTCATGGTGCGCCCCCTCAACGTATGCGTAAATCTCCCGTACGGACGGCCACTCGGCCAGGAACTCCTCGATGCGTGCTCGCCCGTCGTCCGTGATGCGGTAGTACCGGCGCAGCCGCCCGTTGTGCTCGGCGGAGCGCGCCGTGATGCACCCGGCTTTCTCCAGGCGCTTGAGCAGCGGGTAGAGCGTCGACTCCGTGAGCCCCATGCTCGCGGGCACG
>CABUQY010000136.1 GCA_902493915.1 uncultured Collinsella sp. | reverse complement strand
GCTTCGTTGCAATTGCCACCGGCCTGTTCTCCATTGTGGTCTCTGTTGTTCTGCTGTTCGTCTGGCCCGTCATCTTCGACGCGCTGGTCGCTCTGGGCAAGGGCATCGCAGGCATGCACGGCATCGGCGCTGGCATCTACGCCTTCCTGAACCGTCTGCTGATCCCCACCGGCCTGCACCACGCTCTGAACAACGTGTTCTGGTTCGATACCATCGGCCTGGGCGACCTGTCCCACTTCTGGGCAGGCGAGACCTCTGCTGATGTGGGCTGGAGCCTGGGCATGTACATGTCCGGCTTCTTCCCCTGCATGATGTTCGGTATCCCGGGCGCTGCCCTGGCTATGGTTCAGACCGCTAAGAACAAGAAGGCTGCTATCGGCCTGGTTGTCTCCGCTGCCATCTGCGCCTTCGTCTGCGGCGTCACCGAGCCCTTCGAGTTCGGCTTCATGTTCCTGTGCTTCCCGCTCTACGTCGTGTACGCTGCCCTGTACGGCATCTTCACCATCGTCACCTACTATGTTGGCTTCCGTGCTGGCTTCTGCTTCTCCGCTGGTGCTACCGACCTCCTGTTCTCCTCTAGCCTCCCGGCTGCCGCCAACACCTGGATGATCATCCCGCTGGGCATCGCTGCCTTCGTGGTCTTCTACCTCGTGTTCCGCTTCGCCATCACCAAGTTCAACCTCATGACCCCTGGTCGCGAGGATGAGGATGTCGAGGAGACCTCCGCTTCCGCCGCTGCTGGCGACGACAAGTTCGCCGCTCTGGCCGCCGCTGTTCTTGCTGCCGTCGGTGGCAAGGAGAACGTCAAGACCGTTGACTGCTGCGCTACTCGCCTGCGCTTCGAGCTCGGCGATTCCGCTCTGGTCGACGAGGCTGCCTGCAAGAAGGCCGGCGCTCTGGGTGTCATGAAGATGGACAAGGGTGCTACCCAGGTCATCATCGGCACGCAGGTCCAGGCTGTTGCTGAGGAGCTCAAGAAGCTTCTCTAAGCCTTAAAGACGTATCTGTCTTGCAAAGGGTCGTCCCGCTCCGCGGGGGCGGCCCTTTTTGCTACCTCGATACCTGATGTAGCGTTGTAATTGGTATTACAGTGCGCAGGCTATCAACCGGCAAACAATATTGAAATATGCTGGTTGACCTGCTGTTATTCCAATAAAACTGCTATAGTACGTGGTGTCTGGTTACAACCAATTTCGAGTCATTTATCCGGCAGGTATCATTATGGCAATGGGAGCGCGCAAACAACCTCTGTATGATCAGCTCGTCGATCTGTTGACCGATAAAATCGATCACGAACTTCGACCCGGCGACTATTTGCCGTCCGAGCGCGACTTGTCGGAGCGCTACGGGCTCTCGCGTACGACGGTTCGCCTTGCCCTGCAGGAGCTTGAGCGCCTGGGCTTGGTGGTTCGTCAGCGCGGCCGTGGAACCATGGTGTGCGACCGCTCTCTGCAAACGGCAAACCTTACGCAAACCTATAGCTTTACCGAGCAGATGAAGGCGATCGGCCGTGTGCCCAAGACGACGATTCTTGAGTTTACCGAGGTCGAGGCTGACAAGAATATTGCCGTAGAGATGAACGCGCGCCTGGGCGAGCGTCTGTACAAGATCAAGCGCCTGCGTATTGCCGATGGTGTGCCACTGATGATTGAGTGTACATATCTGCCAAGCCGCAAGTTCTTTGCGCTTAAGCGCCCCATGATCGAGAACAAATCGCTGTACGACATGATCGAGCAGGATTTTCACGAGAAAGTTCGCGTGGCAGAGGAAGAATTCTACGCGAGTATCGCCCGCCATTCCGACGCTCGTTTGCTCGAGATTACCGAAGGCGCACCGGTGCTGGATTTGATTCGTACCACATATGACATGAACAACGAGGTTATCGAGTATACGCGTTCGGTTGCGCGTGCCGACCAGTTTAAGTACAAGGTCTACCACAACCGCGCAGTCTAGAGTTATTGGGTATAAACGGCTTGGCGTGTTTTGCGGCGGGTGCAAAATGTGCCAAGCGGTAGAAGGCAACGAACAATCGCTCGAATTAACAATGCAGTGGTTTTTGATCCGCCCTAAAACGCACTGCGGGTACGGGAGCATAGATGAGCACGTATGCTATCAAGGCCGACAAGTTCTTTTTGCCGGCGGCGCCGCAGCTGGGCGGCTTCCTGATGGTCGAAGACGGCGTCTTTGGCACTTGGCAGGCCGATGAGCCCGCTTGCGAGATCAAAGATTATTCGGGTACATGGATTGCGCCGGGCATGGTGGATACCCACATTCATGGCTTCTATAACCATGCCACGACCGATAACGATGCCGAGGGTATCAACATCAGCTCGACCGAGCTCGCTCGTCGTGGTACCACCAGCTGGCTTCCTACGACCTTTACCGACGGCGTGGAGCAGATCAAGGACGCCTGTGCCGCTATTGCACAGGCGGACGAAGAGCGCGGGCCCGAGTTCTGCGGTGCCCGTATTCAGGGCATCTACCTGGAGGGTCCGTTCTTTACCATGAAGCATGTGGGCGCCCAGAACCCCGCTTATCTGATCGACCCGTCCGAGGAAGTTTTTGACGAGTGGCAGGAGGCCGCTGGCGGTCGTATCGTCAAGAGCGCCATGGCGGCCGAGCGTGACGGCGCTGCCGCTTACGCCGCGGCCCTGAGCGCAAAGGGCGTCGTGACCTGTATTGGCCACTCCGATGCCACCTATGATGAGTGCGCCGCCGCCATCAATGCTGGCGTCAGCTGCTTTACGCATACCTATAACGGCCAGCGTGGCCTCCATCACCGTGAGCCGGGTGTTGTTGGCGCCGCTATGACCACGCCCAACACCTATGCCGAGATCATTTGCGACGGCAAACACGTGAACCCTGCTGCTATTAAGGCGCTGCTGCAGGCCAAGGGCTGGCAGCACACGGTGCTGATCACCGATTGCCTGGGTTGCGGCGGCATGCCCGAGGGCAAGTACACCAGCGGCGGCATGGACGTCATTATGAAGGACAACCTTTGCTGGCTTGCCGATGGCTCTGCTATCGCCGGTTCGGTGCTCACGCTCGCACAGGGCATCAAGAACATCGTCGACTGGGGTCTTGCGAGCGCCGATATCGCAATTCGCATGGCGACTGAGGTACCCGCGCGCTCCGCTCACGTCCAGGATAAATGTGGCAGCATTATGCCCGGCCGCGACGCCGACTTTGTCGTGTTCAATCCCGACCTTACCCTGGTCGAGACGTATGTGGGTGGCAACAGCGTCGGTAACGCGTTTGCCGAGTAGCTGCCAAAGAAACGATCCGAGAGGGGATTTAGATGATTTACGGTGCACTGGGCGATATCGAGGAGTATCGCGGAATGCTCAAGGGCCTCGACGTGCTGATTGATTGGCTCGAGGAGAACGATCCGGCGAAGCTCGAGGTCGGCAGCCATCCGATTCTGGGCGACAAGGTCTTTGCGAACGTCATGGC
>CABUQY010000135.1 GCA_902493915.1 uncultured Collinsella sp. | reverse complement strand
CCTGCCCGTCCTCAAGAGGAAGCTCGGGCAGACCGATTCCACCGCGCAGCGACATGGCCTACTCGCCCTCCGAGGTCTCGGCATCGTCCGCGGCATCCACCGCATCGACAATCTCGACGCCCTCATCCGAAGCATCGGTCACGTCAATGGCCTCAACGGCAACGTCCTCGCCAGCATCCTCGAGCTCCTCGTACTCCGAGAAGTCTTCGGCGCCCTCAAAGTCAAAGGCGCGCTGGCAAATGCGGACCTCGTCGCCCGCACGGCAACCGGCCTTCTCGAGCGCGTCGTCAACACCCATACGCGCAAACTTATGCTGCAGGTAAATGACGGCTTCCTCATTTTCCCAGTCGGTCTGGATGACCATGCGCTCGATGGCACGACCGACCACGCGGAAGGCACCGGGCTCTTCCTGGACAATGCGGAAACGCTTCTCACGCTGCAGGCGACGGCGCTCCCACTCATCGTCGCGCAGAACGACTGGCTCATCCGAGACAGCCAACTCGGCGCGCAGCTTAGCCACCTGCTCGCCCACGGCAAGCATCAGCGTGTTGAGACCGGCACCCGTCACGGCGGACACGGCAAAGAACATATGGCCGTCGTCGAGCGCTGCACGCTTGAGGTCGGCAATCTTGTCGGCCGTGCCCGGCGCGTCGCACTTGTTGGCAACGACGATCTGCGGACGCTCAGAAAGCTCAGCGCCATACTGCTCGAGCTCGCGGTTGATGATGCGATAGTCCTCAACCGGATCGCGATCCTCAAAACCACCCGTCATGTCAACGACGTGCATGATGAGTGCCGTACGCTCAATGTGGCGCAGGAACTGGTGACCCAGGCCCTTGCCCTCGCTCGCGCCCTCAATAAGACCGGGGACGTCGGCAACGACGTAAGAATATTCGCCGGCACGCACCATGCCGAGGTTCGGCACGAGCGTGGTAAACGGGTAGTCAGCGATCTTGGGACGGGCGGCACTCATGCGCGCGATGAGCGATGACTTACCAACCGAGGGAAAGCCCACGAGCGCGGCATCGGCCATAAGCTTCATCTCGAGCTCAATCCAGTGCTCATCGGCCGGTTCGCCCAGCTGAGCGAACGCGGGCGCGCGGCGCACCGACGTCACAAAGTGCGTGTTGCCCAGGCCGCCGGCACCGCCGGGCGCCACGACGACGCGCTCGCCGTCGTGCACCAGGTCGGCAATCTCGAACATCGGGGTCTGCGTCTCGGGATCGAGCTCGCGCACCACGGTACCCATAGGGACCTTGAGAATCAGGTCCTCGCCGCTCTTACCGTTACGACGGGCACCCTGCCCGTGCGTGCCGCGCTCGGCGCGGAAGTGATGCTTAAAGCGGTAATCGATCAGCGAAGACAGCTGAGCATCGGCCTGGATGACGACATTGCCGCCACGACCGCCGTCGCCGCCATCGGGGCCGCCCTTGGGGACAAATGCCTCGCGCCTAAACGACATGCATCCGGCTCCGCCGTCGCCGCCGCACACGTTAATGCGGCTGATATCGGTGAACTGTGACAACAGAATCGCCTCCTACAAAAAAGAGGGAGACCCTTGAATCCTAAAACTCAAGTGCCTCCCACATATGTGCTCTATGAAGGGTGAATTACGCGTTCGCGAGCGGGCGTACGCTGACCCTGTGCTTGATACCCTTGTGGAACTCAACGGTACCGTCGACCAGCGCGAACAGCGTGTCGTCCTTACCACGGCCAACGTTCTCACCCGGGTGGATGTGCGTGCCGTGCTGACGGACGAGAATCGTGCCCGTGGTTACCGTCTGGCCGGCATAGCGCTTCGTGCCAAGGCGCTGACCGCGGGAGTCACGGCCATTACGGGAGGAACCGAGTCCTTTTTTGTGTGCCATTGTGTATACCTACTCTTTCGTTACGAGTGTAATCTACTCGGCGACGGGAGCCTCGGCAACAGCCTCAGCCTCTGCCTTGACAGCCTTCTTGGCGCGGGAGGTAGCCTGGACCTTCACGATCTTCAGCTTGGTGAGCTGCTGACGGTGACCCTTCAGACGACGATAGCGCTTACGCTTGTGGAACTTGAAGACCAGCTGCTTCTCGCCCTTGAACTGCTCAACGATCTGAGCGGTAACCTTGGCCTTGGCCAGCTTGTCGGGATCGGTGACGATCTTCTTACCATCGTTGAGGAAGATAACCGGCAGGGTGACCTTGTCGCCCTCATTGCCCTCGATCTTCTCGACGGTGATGACATCGTCGGTGGCGACCTTGTACTGCTTGCCGCCCGTGTTAACGATTGCGTACATGTTTACTTGCCCTTCATGCATCAGTTAGTGCAACAGCCGAATATAGTAGCAGGCGAAAATAACCCCGTCAACGAGTATATGGAGCAAATCCACAAGTTCGCACAGGTATGGGGCTGACGAGTCGGCCCTCGTCGTCCTCGCATGCTTGATTCTGACGCTCGACATCGTAGGAGCAGATGGTCACGAGGTCTTGCATACCGGTGGAAACAATAGGTGCATCCACGCCCGGGGTCAAGCCCTGCAACAAAACATCAGCAGCAGAAAGCAAAATTTCCGGACGCATGGAGCCCTCGTTGTCGGCATGGGTGTCGAGCATGAGCACCAAATGGTCCGGGCGCTCCCCCGCCGTGAGCTCATAGCCCACGAGCGTGTGATCCAAATCCAAGCGCTTGCTCTTTTTTCCGCGCGCGTAGTCGATGCCATGGTCCGCGCGCAGCGTGTCGATCGCACGACGCACCTCGTCGGCGCTTACGGGCGCCTCGGGATCCAAGTGCAGGTCGATGCGATACGACAGACGCGTGAGCTGCGCCGTCAACGCCGGCGTGCGCACGTCGATGTACGCCGCCTCGATGGGCGCCAGATCGGCCGGAGACGCCGCAGCCAGGCGCCCAAACGCCTCGTCGAGCGCCACGAACTCGGTCATAAACAGGTCATACCACTCGCAGGTCGACGACGTACCCACCGGTAGCGCCGAAGAAAAGCCCACGCGCATGTGCGGAGAGAAGCCCTGCGTGACGGCATAGGGAAGTCCCGCACGGCGCACGATGCGCTCAATGGTATGGATTACTTCGAGATGGCCCAGGTACTTAAGGCGATCGCGCTTGCCATAGCGAACACGAAGTCTAAAGAGCGAGGGGTTGTCGGTCAGGCGCTCACTCATGCGCGATCACCCATCAATACATTCTTGGCGTGGAGCGTAGGGCAGATCCCGCAGCCGGTGCATGACGTGCGGGTGCAGTCGGGAGTCGTGACGCCCTCGAGCGAGCGACGGTACTCGCGCTCGAGGAAGCCGCGCGTGCAGCCGGGGCTCACGTGCTCCCACGGCAGGCGCCAGTCTAACTCGTAGGGCAGGTGCACGAGCTCATTGAGGTCGATGCCGTTTTTGGCAGCAGCTTCCTTCCAGTTATCGAGCGAGAAATGCTCTACCCAGGCGTCAAAGCGAGAGCCCGAGCGCCAAGCGTCGATGATGACGGGCGTCATGTCACGACCGGCGCGGGACAGCGCAGCCTCGATGAGCGAGG
>CABUQY010000134.1 GCA_902493915.1 uncultured Collinsella sp. | reverse complement strand
TTGATGCCGGAGATGCCCACGTCACCGATCCACAGTGCGGCGTCGATGTCGTACTCGTTGTTCTTGAGGAAATCGACCTGCAGGGCGTTGGCGGAGTTGATCAGCAAGATGGTCTTTTTGACGGTGCCGTTCTTCTTCATCTCGGCAACGTTCTGCAGCATAGCCTTCTCGTTCTCGTCGAGCGCCAGATAGTTGACCTCGCCGTAGGAAAGGTCAGCACCCTCGCCGCCGACGCGGGACAGGGTCACGATAGCGGCATCGCCGTACTGGGCAACGCTGTCCTTGACCTCGTCGGTGTAGACATCCCAAGGCACCTCGGCGGTGACCTCACTGGATTTGGCGACGGTGCCGCTCTTGGAGCGGGCGTAGTCCTTGCCGGCGCCGACGGTGTAGAAGTCCCACAGGGTGGGGTTGACGGTGACACCGACCTTTTCGAGGGCGGTGCGCAGGGTGTCGGCGGTGGAGTGGCAGGCGCCGGAGACCAGGCCGTCGGCATCGCCCATCTTGACCATCAGGGTGCCAAAGTAGGTGGCGTCCATCACCTGGGCGCGAGCCTGCTCGATGGTAACGCCCTTCTTGGCGCGGAGCTCGGCAAACTTCTGCGCGTACTCCTCGTGCTTCTCGGCGTTGCGCGGGTCGATGACGGTAGCGCCGGGAACGTCGATCTCGTCGGGGTTGCCCAGGATGACGATCTTTGCCAGGCCCTCCTCGATGATCTTGGTGGCGGCGACGATGGTGCGCGGGTCCTCGCCCTCGGGCAGGACGATCGTCTTAAGGTCGGCCTTGGCGGCAGACTTCATACGGTTAAGGAAATCGCTCATGTTACTCCTTACAAGCGTTTCGCTAAGCTCCAGGCGCCCGGCTGTTCACGAATAAACCCGCTGCTAGCGGGTTTACCTTTCAATTATGTACGCCGCGATGCTTGAGCTTTCCTTGTGTGGCAAGCTCATTATAGGACGCATTAGCGCTATAATCGCTCTGATAAATATGTCTCGAAGAATGTTCGAGAAAAGCCCAGCTAACGAGCCCGTGGCTTTTGACAAGGAGTATCGATGCAGATTACCTCAGGCCTGCCTGAAGGCTTTAACGCCGGCGCGTACGACATGATTGTCGTCGGTGCTGGATATGCCGGTGCCGTTTGCGCCCGCCGTCTTGCCGAAACCATCGGCTATCGTGTTGCCGTTTTGGAGCGCCGTAGCCACATTGCGGGCAATGCCTATGACTGCACTGACGAGGCCGGAATCCTGATCCACGAGTACGGTCCGCATATCTATCACACCTTTAACGAGCGCGTGCACAATTTCCTGTCGCGCTTTACCAAGTGGACGGATTATCAGCACAAGGTGCTCGCCAACATCAACGGTACCCTTATGCCCGTGCCCTTCAACCATGCGAGTCTCAAGCTCGCCTTTGGTGACGAGCGCGGCGAGGAGCTGTATCAGAAGCTCGTGGAGACCTTTGGCAAGGATGTCAAGGTGCCCATTATGGAGCTGCGTAAGAAGAACGACCCCGACTTGGCCGAGGTCGCCGATTACGTCTACGAGAACGTCTTTTTGCATTACACCATGAAGCAGTGGGGCCAGACGCCCGATCAGATCGATCCCTCGATCACCGGCCGCGTTCCCGTCTTTGTGGGCGATGATGACCGCTACTTCCCGCAAGCTCCCTTCCAGGGCATGCCGCAGGAGGGCTACACGGCGCTCTTTGAGCACATGCTCGACCACGACCTGATCGACGTGTTCTGCGACGTGGACGCCCGTGACCTCTTTGAAATCGACGAGACTACCGTCAAGATCGACGGCAAGGTCTACGGCGGCGAGATTGTCTATACCGGTCCGCTCGATGAGCTGTTCAACCTCGACTTGGGTGCGTTGCCGTACCGCACGCTCGATATGAAGTTCGAGACGCTCGATATGGACCAGTTCCAGCCCGTGGGCACCGTCAACTACACCACGAGCGAGGACTACACGCGTATCACCGAGTTCAAGAACATGACCGGTCAGGTCCTGCCCGGCAAGACCACCATCATGAAGGAGTACTCTAAGGCCTATACGCCCGGCTCGGACGAGACGCCGTACTACGCCATTCTTGAGCCCGAGAACCGTGAGCTCTATGAGCGCTATCTTGAGCGCGTCCAGAACCTGACGAACTTCCACCCGGTGGGTCGTCTGGCCGAGTATCGTTACTACGATATGGACGCTGTGACCAATTCCGCCCTCGATCTTTCGGATGAGATTATCGCCTGCCATGCATAAAGTCATAACATTCGGTATTCCCTCGTATAACGCCGCCAAGGACATGGACCATTGCATCACCTCCATCTTGGAGGGGAGCAATTACGCCACCGATATCGAGATTATCGTGGTGGACGACGGCTCCAAGGACGAGACGGCCGCCAAGGCCGACGAGTGGGAGGCCCGTTATCCTGGTATCATCCGCGCGGTGCACCAGGAGAATGGCGGTCACGGTATTGCCGTCCTTTCGGGTCTGCGCGAGGCGCAGGGCACCTACTACAAGGTTGTCGATTCGGACGACTGGCTCGACGGTGCGGCACTTTCGACCATGCTGTCGATTCTGCGTGGCTTTGAGGAGCGCGACCAGCGCGTCGACCTGTTTATCTCGAACTACGTGTACGAGAAGGTTTACGAGGGCACGCATACCGCTATTGGCTACAAATTTGCCCTGCCGCGCAAAAAGATCTTTTCCTGGGATCAGATCGGTCATTTCCGCCTGGACCAGAACCTACTCATGCACAGCCTGTGCTATCGCACGGATGTGCTGCGCGAGTCCAACCTTCCCATGCCGCCGCACACGTTCTATGTGGACAACATCTACGCCTACGTGCCACTGCCGCGTTGCAAGACCATGTACTACGCCGACATCGACCTCTACCGCTACTTTATCGGCCGCGAAGGTCAGAGCGTCAACGAGGCAACGATGGTCAAGCGTCTGGACCAGCAGTTCCGTGTTACGCGTATCATGATGGAGTCGTACCACCTGTACAGCGATGTTGAGTCGTCGCGCCTGCGTTCGTACATGATGGGCTACTTCACCATGATGATGGCGATCTGCTCGGTGCTTACCAAGCTTTCCGAGGAAGATTGCGCCGACGAGCGCCTAAAGACGCTGTGGAATGATTTGAAGGCCTACGACGAGCGCATGTATCGTCGTGCCCGCTACGGCGTGGTCGGGTTCTTCACCAATCTGCGCGGACGGGCCGGAGACAAAACTACACTCGGCCTATACCGTCTTGCCTCAAAGATCTTTAAATTCAACTAGCTGCTGAGTAATCGCTGCTGATAGGTTGACTGGGCCCCTTGGCCTTTAGTTTGCTACTGCGAACAGTCCTGCTCGCACGGAAAGCACATTAAGTGCTTTCCGGCTCGTGCGGAACTTGTATCAAACTAAAGGCCAAGGGGCCTCTGCTATAAGAATCGATTGTCAGCTAGTTGAATTTGAAGATCTTCGACGCGCGGTACACAGGGGCCTGGGCTGAAAAGAATCTGGTTGGTAGGTTGCCCGGTGGGGCTTGGTTATGTTTGTCGCGAGTTCCGCACGAGCC
>CABUQY010000133.1 GCA_902493915.1 uncultured Collinsella sp. | reverse complement strand
GCGCCTTCGGGGAAGCTTTTCTCAAAGCCAGGGAAGCACGTGGCATGGCGCCCCTCGAGCAGGTCGAGCTCGCCCAGGATAAACGGGGCGGCGCAGATGGCGGCGACGTGCTTGGTTGCGGCGAACTCGTGGACCACGTCGCAGACGCGCTGATCGGCGCGCAGGTTGGTAGCACCGGGTAGGCCGCCGGGCAGCACGACACAGTCGTATTCGTCAAAGTCGATCTCATCAAAGAGCGCATCGCAGGTCACGGGGATCTGCAGCGAACTTACGACCTCACGCGTGGGCATGATCGAGACGAGCGTGGCACGTACGCCGCCGCGACGCATGACATCGACCATGGTCAAGCATTCAATAGTTTCAAAGCCATCGGCGGCGAGAACGGCAACGCTGGGCATGAGGGTTCCTTTCATAGGCGGCATACAATTAGCCGTCTTATACCCCGAAGACCTCCGCTTGCCACGCTCGATTTCCCAATGATTTTTCTGAGCAATGATTAAGTGGCTAGTTGCGCTTAAGGTGGACGACGGTCTCGCAGTGGAAGGTTTGTGGGAACAGGTCGACTGGCGTGATCTTTACGGGGGAGAAGGTGCCTTCTTCGACAAAGCGTTTGAGATCGCGCGCCAGGGTGGCCGGGTCGCAGCTCACGTAGGCGACATCGCGAGCACTCGTGCTGGCGATAAGGTCGATCGCCTCGGGGGCGAGGCCTGCACGCGGCGGGTCGACCACCAAGACGTCGGCATCCTGGTCGGGGAACTCGCGCACCGCGTCTCCGCCAATGACGTCGACGTTATCGAGCTTGTTGATCTCCAGGTTACGGCGCAGGTCGCGCACGGCGGGGCCGTAGGCCTCGACGGCGGCGACAAAGTCGCAGCGGCGGGCGAGCGGCAGGGTAAAGGTGCCGGCACCGCAGTACAGGTCCACGGCAAGCTCGTCTTCCTGCGGGTCGAGCGCTTCCATGACAAGATCGATCAAAATCTCGGCACCCTTGGTGTTGACCTGGAAAAAAGACGGGGCAGACAAGCGCATCTGACCCTCGGCGATATTCTCGGTCCATGAGCCCTCTCCGGCGAGCATTTCGACCTTGGAGACACGACGGGCCTTCTTTTCGCCCTTGCTCATCACGCGCACGATGCTCGTGGGATGAGCGGCGTCCGCCAGCACGCGGGAGACCTGCGAGCGCGGAAAAGAGCCTGTGGGCGTCCAGAGTGCGACCTCGAGTGCCTTGGTGCGGCGCGATGCGCGAATGCCCACGCGTTCGAGCCCCAAGTCATGGCTGCCGCTTAGATAGTTGAGTGCGCCGACGACCGATTTGAGCGCCTTCGGGAAGCGCTTATCGAACAGCGGGCACGTATCGACGGTCGCGATTTTGCTGGGGTCGACACCGTGCATGCCAAGGCGCACGCGACCGTTGACGACGGTCGGTTCGAGCTCGATTTTATTGCGGTAGCCCCAGTCGTCCTTGGTGTGGCAGATGGGCTGTACCAACTCATCGACCTGCTCAGGAGCGAACTTGCCGATGCGCTCGAGCGTGGAGCGCAGGTTTTGCTCCTTGGCGGCGAGCTGTGCCGTGCGTGAGAGATTGCCCCACGAGCAGCCGCCGCAGATGCCCACGAAGGGGCAGGGAGGCTGAATGCGATCGGGGCTTGGCTCCAGAATCTCGGTGGTGCGGGCGCGCATGAACGACTTGCCGTCCTGTACGACCTCGGCCTCGACGGTGTCGCCTGCCACGGCGCCCTGCACAAAGACGGCCTTGCCGTTGTCGGCGTGCGCCAGCCCGTCGGCGCCGTAGGTCATCGATTCTATAGTGAGCTTCATATTCCTGCCTGTCATTCGCGTTGTTGTTCGCACCATGGTAGCAGGGAAAAGCGCCCCGCATCCGAGGCTTTCCTCAAATGCGGGGCGCTTCTACAAACTGCTTCTACAAACGACTATTTCGTCTTGCCGGTAATGAGCGTCTTAAGACCCAGGCCGATCAGGCCCAGGCCCATGCGCACGCGACCGGGGCGATGGCGCTCGATGGCCTTGGTCTTGCCGGCGGGCTTATCGCGACGGGCGCTCGTCTCGGGTGCGGGCTTGGTGACCTGCGTCTCGGGCCGAGGTGCAGGTGCAGGCTCGGGCTCAATGACGGTCGCCTGGACCTCTTGGACCTTGGGTGCTACTGGCTGCGGCTCGGCCTCGGGGGCAGGTTCCGCCTCAATGACGGGCTCGGGCGCGGCCTCGGCGTTGCGATAGGCACGCTCCAGTAGAGCTTCCTGCGAGTTGAAGGGTTTCTCACCCTCTGCACGCTCTACGGGGACCCAGGTGCCGTCGCTCGTGAGGCTGCGGGCCTTCACGTTGTCGCGCAGCTGCATGCCCATGTACTCGTGTACTAGGGCGCGGCAGGTGGGGTCGAGCACGGGGAAGGCGATCTCCACGCGGTGCTCGGTGTTGCGCGTCATCATGTCGGCCGAGCTCAGATAGATCATGTCCGAGTCCACGCCAAAGGCGTAAACGCGCGCATGCTCCAAAAAGCGTCCGACGATAGAACGGACATGCACGTTCTCGGTCTTGCCCGGAACACCGGGCTTGAGGCACGAGATACCGCGGATGATCATGTCCACGCGAACTCCTGCGCACGATGCCTCAGCGATCTTGTCGATGACCTCGCGGTCGGTCAGCGAGTTGAGCTTAAAGAACACGCGGGCGGGCTCGCCGGCAAGGGCGCGCTGGATCTCGCGATCCAGGCCGCGCATGATGAGCGGTTTCAGTCCGACGGGCGCCACACCCAGGAAGCGGTAGTCGCCGCGCAGGTTGCCCAGCGACAGATTGCGGAAGAACAGGTTGGCGTCTTCACCGATGCCGGGATGGGCGGTCATGAGCATAAAGTCGCTGTAGAGTTTGGCCGTCTTCTCGTTAAAGTTGCCGGTGCCCAAAAGCGTGAGACGGGTGAGCGCCATGCCCTCGCGATAGGTGAGCTGGCAGATCTTTGAGTGGCATTTAAAGCCCTCGGAACCATAGATGACGGTGCAGCCCGCCTCTTCCAGACGCTCGGCCCACTCGATGTTGTTCTGCTCGTCAAAGCGGGCACGAAGTTCCATGAGCACCGTGACCTCTTTGCCGTTCTCGGCAGCATCGATCAGCGATTCGCACAGGCGGCTCTGCTTGGCCACGCGGTAGAGCGTGATGCGCAGCGAGATGCACTCGGGGTCGTAGGCGGCCTCGTGCACCAGATCCAGGAAGGGGTTCATGGCCTCGTAGGGATAAAAGAGCAGCTTGTCGCCCTGCAGCACCTGTTCGCGGATGGAGCGGGTCATGTCGATGTTGGGGTTGGGCTGCGGCTTAAACGGCGTAAAGAGCAGCTCGTTGCGCAGGTGCTCGGGAATCTTGCCCTCAATGCCAAAGACATAGTCCAGGTTGAGCGGGATATCGCAGGTAAAGACCGAGCGACGCGAGAGCTCGAGCGCCTTGCGGATAGTCTTGAGCGTCGCCTTCTCGAGCGACCCCGAGACGGCGAGCACTACCGGCTGCAGGCGCAGGCGCTTCTTGAGGATGCGCTTCATGTGCTGGCGGTAGTCCTCTTCCTCTTCG
>CABUQY010000132.1 GCA_902493915.1 uncultured Collinsella sp. | reverse complement strand
GGTCGCGACATCGGAACCGTCGTGTTCCCCAACGCGCAGGTCAAGGTGTTCCTGACCGCCGACCCGCGCGAGCGCGCCCGTCGCCGCGTGCTGCAGCGCCACCAAAACGACGCCCAGCCGCTCACCAGCGAGCAGCTCGAGGCCGAAGTCGACGAGACCCTCGATGCCCTCAAGCAGCGCGACAAGCTCGACAGCAGCCGCGAGGTGGCGCCGCTCGTGCCCGCCGAGGACGCCGTGCACGTCGACTCCACCGCACACACCATAGACGAGGTCGTCCACATTATCGAGGACCTCATCAACCAAAGGAGGTAGCCCATGCGCCTGTTTAAGCAGACGCCCGAGGATTACTACAACGCCCCTTATGCCGAGTTCCCCGTGCTCATCCGCGGCACCGTCTTCGTGGTCATGGCAATCCTTTGGGCCTTCTCCAAGCTCATGTGGCGCTGGAAGGTAGAGGACGCCGATCTGCTGTTTGAGCGCCAGGAAGGCCGCGGCAGCGTGGTCATCTGCAACCACACCTCGATGGCCGAGCTTTTGGCTGTAGAGACGGCGCTGTTCTTTGGCGGCCGCCGCATTCGCCCCATTTTTAAGTCCGAGTTTGCCAAGAGCAAGATCGTACGCTGGGCCTTTAGCCGCGTTGGTGGCATCCCCGTGGAGCGTGGTACTGCCGATATGAAGTGCCTGCGTGCCGCCCAGCATGCGCTGCAGCGCGGCGAGGACGTCCTGATCTTCCCCGAGGGCACGCGCATCCGCTCGCGCGAGATCAAACCCGAGGTCCACGGCGGCTTTGCGCTCATCGCCCAGATGGGCAAGGCACCCGTGAACCCGCTCGCCATCTGTGGCTGGTCCGACATCACGCCTGCGGGCAAAAAGATCATGCGCCCCAAGAAGTGCTGGATCCGCGCCGGCAAGGCCATCTCGCTTTCCGACGCGCCAGCCGGGCTTAAGCGCACGGAGCGTCTGGCCTGGTTTGAGTCCGAGGCCATGAACCGCGTCTACGCCATGCGAGACGAGCTGTGCGCCGAGCATCCGGGCAGGTTCTAGCCATGGACGAGAACGTTATGGGCACCACCGCGACCGCGTCCGACCAGGGCGGCGCGCCCACCATCGAGATCGCAGCCCATGCCGGCACCTGCTACGGCGTGCAGCGCGCGCTCGACATGGCGCTGGCCGCCGCGCCGCAGGCAGGGGAGAGCGCTCAGGTCCACACCCTGGGCCCGCTCATCCATAACCCCATCGTCGTGCGCGAGCTCGCCGAGGCCGGCATTGGCTTGGCCGAGACCCTGAACGACGCGGCATCGGGCACCGTAATCATCCGCGCCCACGGCGTGGTGCCGCAGGTGATCGAGGCGGCTCACGATCGCGGTCTTACCGTGGTCGACGCCACCTGCCCCTACGTGAAAAAGGTCCACATGGCGGCGGAACGCCTGGTACGAGAGGGCTATCACGTGGTGGTCGTGGGCGAGCCGGGCCACCCCGAAGTCGAGGGCATCCTGGGCCACGCCGGCGATGATGCGCAGGTCGTAAGCTGTGCCGCCGATGCGGACGCGCTGCCGCTCAAGGGCAAGGTGGGCCTCGTTGTACAGACTACCCAGACCGCACAGAACCTCGCCGACGTCGTAGCTGCCATCACCCCGCGTGTGCAGGAACTGCGCGTGATCAACACCATCTGCGCCGCCACGAGCGAGCGCCAGCAGGCCGCCGCCGCACTTGCCAACCGCTGCGACTGCATGGTCGTCGTGGGCGGCAAAAACTCCGGCAACACCCGCCGCCTGGCGCAGATCTGCGCAGACGCCTGCGAGCACACGCATCATATCGAGGAGGCAAGCGAGCTCGAGGCCGCATGGTTTGCCGGCGCGCGCCACATCGGTATCACCGCCGGCGCTTCCACACCGCAAGAACACATCGAACGCGCCGTCGCGCGCATCAAGGAGCTTTGCCGCTAATCATGGACCAGACCGTACCCGCATACGCCGCCGAGGTGGCCGATTACGGGCGCAGCCGCGACCCCGAGCCGGGTGAGGGCGCGCTCGTTAAGAACGTGCGTCCCGAATCGCCCGCATGGGATGTGGGTATCGAGCCGGGCATGCGCGTGCTCACGGTCAACGGTGAGCAGCTTACCGACATGATTGTGTGGCTCTGGGAGGCCGACGATGATACCGTCGACCTCGAGGTTTTCGACCCGCGCGACAACACCGTCACCCCCGTCGAGCTCGACCGCTTCCCGGGAGAGGACTGGGGCCTTGAGTTCGATGGCCCCATCTTCGATGGCATGCGCACCTGCGTGAACGCCTGCGTGTTCTGCTTTATGACGATGCTCCCCAAGGGCGGCCGCTCAACGCTCTATATTCGCGATGACGACTACCGCCTGAGCTTTTTGCAGGGCAACTTCGTCACGCTCACGAACCTCACCGACGAGGACGTGCAAAACGTCATCCAACGCAACATGAGCCCTATGAACGTGTCGGTCCATGCCGTGAGCCCCGACGTCCGCCGTCGTATGATGGGCCGCAACGCCCAGCGCGGCATGGACGTACTCGAGGCCATCATGGCCGCCGGCATCGAGATCCACGCGCAGATTGTGTTGTGCCCCGGCATGAACGACGGCGAGGAGCTGGAAAAGACCCTGCGCTTTTGCGAGGAGCACGAGCAAATCACAAGCCTGGGCATTGTGCCGCTCGGTTTTACCAAGCACCAAAACCGCTTTAGCTGGTCCTACAGCGACAAACCCGAGCTCGCGCGCGAGACCATTGCCATGATCCGTCCCTACCAGGACCGCGCCTTCGAACGTTTTGGCCGCCACACCTTCCAGATGAGCGACGAGTTCTACCTGGACGCCGGCATCGATCCGCCCGAGGCGGACTTTTACGACGGCTATCCGCAGTACTACGACGGTATCGGCATGATCCGCTCATACCTAGACGAGACGGACGATGTGCTCGCCGCCGATGCCGAACGACTGGCCCGCGTCCGCGAGGCCATCGCCACTCGCAGCCAGCACCTGCTGTGCCTCTCGGGCGCCAGCGCACGCGACACCGTGGCACGTTTCGTGGAATCGCCGCAGGGGCTCGCCGGCACCGTCACGGCCATCAAGAATCGCTACTTTGGCGGCAACGTGGACGTGACCGGCCTCATCGTCGCCTGCGACATTCTGGAACAGCTGCCGCAGGACCTCTCGGGGGTTATGCTCTTTGTGCCTAAGCTCATGTTCAACGCTGACGGCATGACGCTTGACGAGTATCATCGTGACGATTTACTCGCAAGCCTTACCAGTCGCGGCGCCGAGGTTCATGTGGTGTCGACCATGCCGCATGAGCTGCTCGATACCCTGGAGCACATCCTTGGCATTGTGCCTGCCGACTCTAACACTTCCACTGACCCTACCCATTAAAGGAGTGCAGATGAAACCTATCGTCGCCGTCGTCGGACGCCCCAACGTGGGCAAGTCCACGCTCGTTAACCGCCTGGCCCAGACCTCGGACGCCATCGTCCATGAGTCCCGCGGCGTCACGCGCGACCGCTCGTACCACACGGCCGATTGGAACGGCCGCGAGTTCACCATCGTCGACACGGGCGGCATCGAACCGCTCAAGAGCG
>CABUQY010000131.1 GCA_902493915.1 uncultured Collinsella sp. | reverse complement strand
TACCGCGAGCCTGCTTGAGCCGATCGGCCAGTTCTCCAATGGCGACATTATCGATATGACGCCCGAGGAGTGGGACTCTCAGGTTCAGCGCCTTAGGGACCTGCTCAATCACCTGCTCGACAAGAAATCGCCTGACGACCCCATCGTTCCCGTGAACACGCTTGCGGACGATGATTCAAACGAGGCCGTCGAGGTCGATGATTCGAACGAAGCTGCTGAGGTTGATGATTCAAACAAGGCCGTCGATGTCGATGACGAGAAGACCGAGGTTGCTAAGGGCTTTGGCGATCTGAGCGATGCGCTGGAGGATGCCGCGGGCGGTCTTTGCGATCAGGCCGCGACGATGTCCCAGGACTTTGAGGACGACGCCGCTTATGTCCAGAAGATCGATGGCGAGATCGCGTACTTCAAGTCCTTTGCCGACCAGTATCAGGACATGCTCGATAGCTATGAGAGCCTTAAGCAGCAGTACGAGGATGCCTATGGCACCGAGCTGCCGAGCGATATTCAGGATGCGCTCGATAAGCTGCTGAGCGAGGAGAACCTCAAGAAGTTGCAGAGTGTCCTTACGTGCATGTGTTACCTGCGCGATGCCGAGCGCGGCTTTGATATGTATGTGACCGAGGACGGCGTGAACTTTACGACGCTGACGACCAATGGCTTTAACGATCCGTATAACCATGGTCTGCGCACCTTTGCGGTGACCAACCAGGGTCTGTGCCTTGGTACCGCCAACCCGTTCTATGGTTGCCAGGTCTGGATCCAGCGCAAGGAGAATTCGGAGAATCCGGTTGATCCCGGTACTCCGGATCCGACGGAACCCACCGATCCTTCGCGGCCGGGTGGCGGCGATCAGCCTGGCGGCAGCCAGACGGGTGGCAACGACCAGTCGAGCAGCACCACGACCACCGTCACGACGACCGCTAAGAAGACTCCGAAGGACGGCTCGCTGCCTCGCGCTGGCGACTCGACCCTCACGCTGGTCTTGGGATTGCTGGTTGCAGCTGCCGCAGTGCTTGGCATTGCTCTCGTCTTGCGCAAGCGTTCTCGTCGCTAGGCTCGTCCGCGTAGCTCAATGTCCTGGATATCGTCGAAGTTGATGGCGATATCCCTGAGTTTGAGCAGCTTGAATGCGGGTAACGCTTCGTCGAGAATGCCCGTGCGGCTACGATAGCCGTACGTATCGTAATAGGTGACGCGCACCAAGTCGCCGCGTTTGAGGCCCTCGAGCTTTTGCGAAAGCTCGAGGGCTTTTTCTTCCGTGAGCTCACGTTTTTGCTCGACGGTGATTTCCTGCTTGCGCACGAGTTCGTAGTATCCCGTGAGGGCGGCAAAGGGCATAAACTGTGCGGCGCGGTTGGCGCGCACGGCACCGTTGGCAGTGAGGTTGGGGTCGGCTGCGCGGCGTCTGCCCTCGGGGTCCGCCAGGCGCTCGAAGGCGGTCGGCGGGCGCATGGGCTGTTGTTTGGGTTTAGGCACGGTGTCCTCCAACTTGATCGTTGCGCTCGCGCGCGGTGGCGCCGGCGGTAAAGCTTAATCCCTTGACGAGCGCGTTCTTGCCGTACTTGCCTTTCACGGCCAGGACGGCGCGCGCCAGGTCGCGCTCGCGCTCATCGGCCTCGATATCGCTGAACAGATCGATGGTGGCAAATTCCTCGGGCACAAGATTGCTAAAGCCCAGGTTGATGCGCTTGACCGGTCGTTTGGGATCGACAGTCTGCGCCCAGAGCTCATCGAAATAGCCCATGATCTTCTTAAACGAATTGGTACGCTCGGGCAGCTTGCGCGAGGCGTTGGAGTGCGCAAAGAGCGCGGCATAGCCACCACGCGGTTTGCCACCATGCTCTCCCACAAAGATGCCATCGATTGCCTGCGCTTCGCGCACCAGGCGGCGCCGTTCGTCATCGCGCTGGACGGGCTTGGGAGCACGGGGCGCTAGCTCGGGGCCGGCGGTTGCGGTGGGTTCGATGCTCGACGTACTCGAGCGCAGGTGTCCGCATCCGTCCACATATTGTGCAGTACCGCTGGCATCAAGCCTGCGTATGTCGGCGCGCTCGCTCGCGTAGCCCACAAAGAGCGAGATGCTGTCGCAGACCACGTGCTTATCGATCAAGTCCAACACGGCGTTGTCGACCATCTCGCGCAAGACGGTGTAGGCCTGCTCGTAGGCATAGCCCTTCGAGAGCACCTGTCCTGTGGTGGTCGAAGTTGCTTGCGGGCGATAGGCTTGGATATCGGCGATGGTTGTCGGCTCGCGCCCAAAGGCGTGGTCGATGAGATATTCGGCATTGACGCCGAGCTCGTCGTAGAGCAGGTTCTCGTCGAGTGCGGCGACACCCATCAGGTCGTAGACGCCATACTTTTCGAGTCGTGCTGCCACGCCGGGGCCGATGCCCCAGATATCGGTGATGGGACGATGGGGCCAGATCTCTTTGCGAAAGGTCTCGTCGTCGAGTATGCCGATGCGGCTGGGTACGTGCTTGGCGGTGATATCGAGCGCTACCTTGGCCTGGAATAGGTTGGGGCCGATGCCGACCGTCGCCGTGATGCCGGTGCGCGCCAAGACCTCGTCGCGCAGCGTGCAAGCGAACCCTTCCGCATCGGTGTGATAAAGGTCCAGATAGGGCGTCACGTCGATAAAGCACTCATCGATGGAGTAGACGTGTACGTCCTGGGGGCTGACGTATTCCAGATAGATGCCGTAGATTTGCGCCGACACCTCCATGTAGTGCTGCATACGTGGCACTGCTTTGATGCAGTCGATGCCGTCGGGAATCTCGAACAGACGGCAGCGGTTGTGAATACCTAAGTCCTTCATGGCCTGCGTGATAGCGAGACAGATGGTCGTGCGTCCGCGCGATTCGTCGGCAACGACCAGGTTGGTGGTGAGCGGATCGAGCCCACGGTCGACGCACTCGACGCTGGCATAAAACGTCTTGAGGTCGATGCAGATATAGGTGTGACGCTCGTGCCCCACGCGTCCTCCCATCAAACACATGTTCTTATCGAATATCTGTTCGATAATACCCGCTCGTCCGGACATCGTCAAAACCTGTCAAAAAGGGACTGGTTTGTTTTGGTAGGTATGGTCGTGCGGTTGGATCGGGTTTTAACGCAGCTCTAAAGAGTGCGAAACAGCTCGGAAAAGCTCGCTTCGTAGCATGAGCCTAACGATTGATACCGCCTATGTGCACGGAAGGGTTGTGGGAAAGATGGTCAATTACGGGTTTGGTATGCCGACGCGCCTTGTTGTGGATGGAGACGTGGCTCGCTGGTGCGGACGATTGGTCGCTCACTACGGTGGCACCAAGGCGCTGGTCGTGTTGGGCGGTGACAAGCATACGCGCGATGAGCTTGTCTCGGCGGCACTTGGCTCGCTTGATCGAGCCCTACTCGAGCGCGTACTTTTCCGCTGCGGCTCGGTTGGGGGCGACGGGGGAGACGAACTGATCGACGAAGCCGTGGCCCTGGCGACCGACGAAGGCGTGGACTTTGTCCTGGCGATTGGCGATGCCGATACTGCTGGCTTTGCGCGCGAGCTCGCGCGTCGCATGGCGGCGCTCGATGCCGGCGAAGACGGTTTTGTCCCTTATGGATGCATTCTCTCGGAGGGCAAGGCGCCTGCT
>CABUQY010000130.1 GCA_902493915.1 uncultured Collinsella sp. | reverse complement strand
CCCCATATCGTTGGGGCCAGGCCCGATTTTGCCTCTTGACAATGTCCTGCTCATATTAAAGGGAACGTCCCCAGCTGCCGGGTGGCGAAAGAGTGTCCCCAACAGCTAGTCGTTTAAGAACGTCCCCAACGACTAGTCTTGAAACAAGTCCCCGCTCTCGCCCAAAAATAGTTCACCGTGGTTTACTATTACCTCATAAAAGTATCAGTAGGCTAACAATGGGGGAAGTAGAATGGCGACAAAGCAAGCCTATGTCCAGGTCAAAGGGCTCACGAAACACTACGGCGACGGTGATGCGCGCCTGACGGTACTCGATGGCATCGACACGTCCATCAACCGCGGCGAGATCTGCGTCATGCTGGGACCCTCGGGCTCGGGCAAGTCGACCTTTCTCAACCTGATCGGCGGCCTGGAGGATGCCGACGGCGGCTCCATCATGGTGGACGGCTGCGATCTCACGGCGCTCAAGCCCGCCGATCTGGGCGAGTACCGACGCCGCGAGCTGGGCTTTGTCTTCCAGTTCTACAACCTGGTGCCCGACCTTACCATCAAGGAAAACATTGAGGTCACGGCGCACCTGTCCAAAAACCCGCTCAACATCGACGACCTGCTGCGTTCGCTGGGCCTCTACGAGCACCGCAACAAGTTCCCGCGCCAGGTCTCGGGCGGCCAACAGCAGCGTTGCGCCATCGGCCGCGCGCTCGTCAAAAATCCGGGTCTGCTGCTGTGCGACGAGCCCACGGGCGCGCTCGACTATAAGACGTCCAAGGAAATCCTGCAGCTCATGGAGGATGTCAACCGCGCCTACGGCTGCACCATCATCATCGTCACGCACAACGCCGCCATCGCTCGCATGGCCAACCGCGTGCTGCGCCTGCGCGACGGCCGTATCGTCGAGGACGAGCTCAACGAGTCGCCTGTCGCTGCCGCCGATCTCGATTGGTAGGCGGCGCCATGACACCCCTCGCAAAACGTCTCCCGCGCGAGCTGCGCCGCAATATCGGCAAGTACCTGGGCATCTTTTTGCTTATGTGCGGAAGCATCGCCCTCACGTCGGGCTTTTTGCTCGCGGCGCATTCCATCGGCTGCCTCATTGACGACATGCGCGATGCGTACACGATTGAGGACGGCCGCGTGACTACCTCCTTCGAGGCCACCAAAGATCAGCTCAAGGCAGCCGAGGATGCAGCCGACGACGTCGGCGGCGTCACGCTCTACAAGAATTTCTCCATCGACGCCATCATAAAAAAGACCGCCGGCGACGACGGCACCAAGCGCACGCTGCGCACCTATGCGCACCGCACCAAGGTCGATATCGCGTCCTACTGCGAAGGCAGGCAGCCCAAGACGGACGATGAGGTGGCAATCGACCGTGTCTTCGCCACCAACAACGACCTCGCCGTGGGCGATAAGGTCGAGCTTGAGGGCCGCACCTACACCATCTGCGGCATCATGACCCAGCCCGATAGCCAGGCGTTGTTCCTCGACAATTCGGACTTTACGGTGAACACCATCACGTACGGCGTGGCCGAGGTCACCGACGCCGGCTTTGCCGCGCTTGAGGACGCCGGCGGCGCGCCTGCCTACACCTACTCCTTTACCTTTAACGACCGCGACCTCTCCACCGCGGACCGCATTGATGCGGAGCAGGATATGGTCGAGGCGCTGACCGACGCCGATGCGCGCGTGGACGATCTGATCGATGCCGATTCCAACCAGGGCATTGGCTATGCGCGCGACGACGTGGACGGCGACTCCATGATGTGGATGACGTTGCTCAACATTATCATCGTGATCATGGCGTTTGTCTTTGTGGTGCTCACCGACGCCACCATCGAGGAGGAGAGCGCCATCATCGGCACGCTGCTCGCCAGCGGCTATCGTCGACGCGAGATCGTGCTGCACTACCTTGCGCTTCCCGCCATCGTAGGCGTGGTCGCGGCGCTATTGGGCACCGCGCTCGGCGTTGCGTTCTTTACCGAGCCCATGCGCAGCCTCTATTACGGCTCGTACAGCCTGCCGCCCTTCCAGGTGTACTGGAGCTGGGAGATCTTTGTGAAGTGCGCCGTGGTTCCCGCCGCCGCGCTTATCCTCATTACGCTGGTGGGCCTGCTCCGCAAAATGGGCAAGACGCCGTTGCAGTTCCTCCGTCACGAGGCGGGCGGCAAGTCGGGCACCAAGCGCGGCCTGCAGCTGCCGGAGCGCATGGGCTTTGTCTCGCGCTTCCGCCTGCGCATCTTCCTGCGTAATCTGGGCAACTTCGCCACGCTTTTCGTGGGCATTGCGTTTGCCTCGCTGCTACTGCTCTTTGGCCTGGCGATTCTGCCCACGATGACGCACTACGCGGACAACCTCGAGACAAGCCTGGTCGCCGAGCACCAGTACACGCTCAAGGCCCCGCTGGAACTCGAGGGCACCGCCGAGGAGCGCGAGCAGTGGTCGGCACTCGAGCGTTTGCAGTCGGTTGACGGCGCACTGCTTTCTGCCGCTCAGGATGCCGATGACGAGCTTGACGACGCGGCCGATGCAGCGCAGGCAGCAGCCGATGCCGCGACCAGCGCTCCGTCTGCCGAGAGCCTGGCCGCGGCGCAGGACGCGCTCGCCAAGGTCCAGGACAAGAAGGATGCGCTTTATGCGCGCCTCGATGACCTTGCCGATGCCCTCGGCTGCGACCGCGACGAGGCTATCGACCTGATCGACAAGGCCTCTAAGATCGACACTGACAACGATGATATCCACCCGGTCAATACGACCGACAACGGCGCGGGCGCAATCGCGCAGGCCGAGAAATATGCCGTTTACCAGCTGCAATACGACCGCGGCGATGGTAATGGGCAGGAGACGATTTCCGTCTACGGCATCTCGCCCAACTCGCGCTATTGGAAAGATCTCAACGTCGGCGATGGGCGCGTTGTCTTTGGCGGTGGCTTGCTCGACAAGTTTGGCTGGAGCGAGGGACAGAAGGTCACGCTCGGCGACAAGTGCGAGGGCAAGGACTATTCGCTGGAGTACATGGGCAAGGACTGTGCCTGGGGCTCCAAGTCGGACATGAATATCTATATGAGCATCGATGACTTTAACGAGCTGTTCGGCAATGACGCCACCTACTTTAACGGCTATGTGAGCGACGAGAAGCTCGACCTCGATGCTCGTTACTTTGCCGGCGACACCACGCCCGACGACATGCGGGCCGTGGGCGACCAGTTCATCGGCATGATGAGCAAAATGATCGGCATGATGGTTGGCCTCGCGGTGTTTATCTTCCTGCTGTTTATGTATCTACTGACCAAGGCTGTGATCGACCACAGCGCCCGTTCGATTAGCTATATGAAAGTCTTTGGCTATCGCGATAGCGAGATCTCGCATCTGTACATCCGCTCGATCACGCTGTGCGTGGCGGCGTCGCTCGTGCTGAGTCTGCCGGTCATTATTGGCTCGCTCACGGCCATCTTCCGCTCGATGCTGCTCGCCTACAACGGCAATATCGAAATCTATGCGCCCGCTTGGTCCATGGTTGCATGCGTCGGCATTGGCTTTGCGACCTACCTGGTCGTGGCGTTGCTGCACATGCGTTCCATCAAACGTGTGGGCCTGGCCGAAGCTCTCAAGGTGCAGGAGTAGTCATCGGGGACAGTCTTAAACGACTAGTCATCGGGGACAGTCTTTGCTGACTTGCCGGCTCGCCGGCCGGCTGG
>CABUQY010000129.1 GCA_902493915.1 uncultured Collinsella sp. | reverse complement strand
GACGGCAGAGAGCACACGCAGCACGTCGTCGGTGCGTTTTTGCAGTCTAAACGTCTGGTAGCTCATCTGCAGACTGTTGAGGATGGCCGCCATGGTGCTGGGGCCGGCAACGTTGACGTGATAGTCGCGGCCCAGGGTCTCGATAAGCCCGGGGCGGCTGACGACCTCGGCGTACAGACCCTCAAACGGCACGAACATAATGCCAAAGTTGGTGGTCGCGGGCACGCTCAGGTACTTTTCGCAGATGTCCTTGGCCTCGCGCTTCACCATGGCGTCGAGTGTCTTGCGCGCGGTGGCCACAGCTTCGGCATCACCCGACTCTTGCGCGTCGAGCAGATGCTCGTACGCGTCTCCCGGGAATTTGGAGTCGATCGGCAGCAGCACGGGATCGCCCTCGTCCACCGGCAGCTTGACGGCAAACTCAACGCGCTCCGAGGCGCCGGGCTTGGTGGCGACATTTTCCAGATACTGGTCGGGCGTAAGGATGTCCGCCAGGATTGCACCCAGCTGCACCTCGCCCAAAATGCCGCGCGCTTTTACATTGCCCAGCACGCGCTTGAGGTCGCCCACGCCGGTGGCAATGGACTGCATATCGCCCAAACCCTTGTACACAGCCTCGAGCTGGTCGCTCACCTGCTTAAACGATGCAGACAGGCGATCGTTGAGCGTGCGGGAGAGTTTCTCGTCCACCGTCGCGCGCATCTGATCGAGCTGCACGTTGTTGTCCTTGCGGATGGCGCCCAGCTGGGCATCGACCGTCTCGCGTACCTTGTCCAAGCGGTGCTCGATGCCCTCGCGGTTGACACCGAGCTGTTGGGCCGTCTCGCGGCGCAGGTCATCCATACGGTCGCCAGCCTGCGAGAACTCACGCGCGATGGTCAGGTAGCGCTGCTGCTCTACGGCCGCATCGGTCGTCTGCTGCTGTGCGATGGCATTTGCCGTGCGGCGGGTTTCTGCCAACGCGACGTTGAGGGTGTCGAGTGCGTTGTTGGCCTGCTCGAGCGCAGTCAGCATCTCTGCCCCGTCATCGCCACGCTCCTGCAGCTCGGCGCGAAGGCCCTTGAGCTGCAGGGCACAAGCCACAGCAACCCCCACCGCCACCAAGGCGATCACAACAAGCACGATATCAATAGCAGACATAGTCTCCGCCCAACAAACCCAATCGATTATCAATCAAAACCGCGATCAATCTTACCCCGCCACACGCACCGGGCGCCCGGCCCCTTCTTTGGCGCCGCTCCCCTCCGCATATTCCATAATGCGGCGCGCCGTTTCCCTGCTCACTTTTGAGTCATCACCGGCTAAGTATGCGTAAACGTTTCCCTTATTCAGATTCAAATCGCGGCAGAGACCGTAGCGCGTTACGCCCGATTCCCCTAGCGCTCCCAATGTTCTTTTTCGCATCAGGGCGTTGATCCTTCTGTCCGCCACCGGCTTTTCCTTCACCGCTCTATACGCACGCCAAACGTTGGCATAACGATTAGGGAGTTTGTCCTCGGCGCATAGAGATGCCAGGCTACCCGTTTGGGCGTACAAGGACAAAACGCCTCGGTAACCCTCTTCCATCCACGAACCCTCGGATAAGCCCAGAACGTATTCGGCTTTTCCTTGCGCCAAAGCGAGCAAAAACAGGGGCTCCGCCACGCGCGGCGCAACCGTCGTCGCCTGCTTAACCAGTTTTCTAAAACTGAGCGACTGCTGTCCGGATAGCTCTCGACAATAGCCTTTTAGGAATCCCTCAAAGG
The DNA here is from genome assembly GCA_902493915.1 of uncultured Collinsella sp. Taxonomy (GTDB): domain Bacteria; phylum Actinomycetota; class Coriobacteriia; order Coriobacteriales; family Coriobacteriaceae; genus Collinsella. The sequence goes on along the minus strand of CABUQY010000129.1, from coordinate 1,990 downwards.
TCAGATTCAACCGAGTACCTCCGTTCATTTGGTATTATTATTCATCTTCAATAATACTATTCAGTCGCATGACAGGACCCACAAGATGCAAGGATTCTACTCGTGGCGACAATCCCTACACCCTCGAAGTCCTGATGCGACAAACGCTAACTCTCCCAGCCGGCGCGGATGGTTGTTACGACATCGCCTAGGCGCTGACCGAGAGCTGCCAAGTGCTCAAGCACCTCGCTGGGCGAGGCGCCGTTGAGAATGCATGTGAGGGCATATGAGACCAAGAAGATTGCCGCGAGCCCCAACGGGATCAGCACAATCATCGCCAGCGTACGCAGGCGCTGGGCCCAGCGACGGCGACGCGCACGACGCTTGTCGAACGCAAGCTCCTGCACATATGAATCTTGCTGTACGGAATAGGCCTCTGGAGCCGCCTCGCCCGCAGGTGCGGCGTTTTGCACAGGAGGCTGGACGGCCGCCCCTTGCATTTGCATCTCCATAAGCCGTTGCTGCTGGCGCAACATGCGCTCGGCTTGTTGCTGCGGAGTCTCAAGAAACAGGTCCATGTTGGCCTCCTCAATCGGAGCATTCGACGCTTGCGCTCAGCATCCCGCACCATCGCAGCCGCGGCAACGAAATCCGCAGCAATAGCTGTAAAGATTCTTTTGCCAGAAAACTGTCTAAAAGCTCAACAACTCGCCTACCAGCACTTTCTTTGAGCTTTTTTTCGACAGTAATCTTTTGTCCTTCCGGCCTTGCGCCAACCGACCAAAACCTAACCAAAAGCTTGACGGAAATTGTGAAGACAGGGACCCCACACAAAAAGTGCCGCCCCAAAGGGGGCGGCACACAAACCAATCTATTAGCCAAAACTCGTTGGCAAGCCCGCGTCGTCAGACCCGCGGCGCATGCCTTTGCCTCGCGCGACTCTGCGAAGCCGTGAGCGAGAGGGAAAGGGATGCGCCGCGGGTCTGACGCCCGGAGCGGTGAAACCAGCAGTTGCCCTGCGCTCCGTGGTCGGTGAGGACAGACTATATGCCCGCGAGACCGCGGGCGGCGGTGGCGCACATAAACGCCAAGGCTAGAATCACGAGCGAACCCGCGATGTCTGCCAGCACACCCATTGCACGGCGCTCAAATAGCCAGCTCTCAAAGTGCGGGGCAACGTTGCGCCAAACACGCCACAACAAGATACCCATGCCGATGACGCCGGGAATATTGAGCAGCAAGATCTCGGAGCACAAAAGGCCAATCAGGTTTCCGGCGGCAAAGCCCGCATCGCCCTCGCAGTATTTGCGATAAATCATGTACAGCATGTACGCCACAAACGGCTGCAGGCACGCAGAGATAAACGTAACCACCATCGAGGGGTCCTGAGAAAAGACATCGGTGAGCTTATCCACGCTCGTGGCATCCTTAGAGGCCAGGAACAGGCCAATGACCACCACAGGCACCACGCCCAAGATGACCTCGACCATCGTAAACAGCTTGGCGGTCAGGTCCTCACTCGCCGAATTCAAATGGGGCGCCCACGCAGGATGAGCATGTGCCCCAACCTTCTTGTCCTTCTCGGCACGATCGACCTTTTTGCCCTCGGCAACCCGACGACCAGGATCCTTGCGAGTCCCCACCGTAGCCACCCGAGCCCGAGATTTCTTACCCATACAAAAACACCCCACAACAGGAAATAAACCAAAACGCCACTACCCAGTGTACCCCTCAAACAAAGGCGCTGCCCCAACCCAGAGCAAGCCCCGCCAACCAAGTAACCGAGCCATCAGCCAAACGGCCGCAACCCAATCCCTATACAAAACGTGCCGCCCCAAAAGGGGCGGCACACAAACTTCTAATCAGCTTTTCAGTAACGAGCACGCGACAACCCAAAGCGGGCCGGGAGGGCCGGATTACCTTCCCTCAACGCGACCCTGCGAAGCCGTGAGCGAGGAGGGAAGGTAATCCGGCCCTCCCGGCCCAGCTCACGCCAGCGCCACGCGCTAGT
>CABUQY010000128.1 GCA_902493915.1 uncultured Collinsella sp. | reverse complement strand
CTTTATCCCATCCTTTGCCTCGCGAGCTGACGCGCCCCGTGCATGTGGGCGGCGTGCAGATCGGTGGCGGCGCTCCGGTCGTGGTTCAGTCCATGACCTGCACCGATACCGCTGATGCCCAGGCAACGCTTGCGCAAGTGTGCGCGTTGGCGCAGGCTGGCTGCGATATCGTGCGCGTGAGCGTGCCCACCGAGGCCGCGCTTGAGGGTTTTCGCACCATCTGTGCCGAGTCTCCGGTGCCGATCGTTGCCGATATTCACTTTAACCATAAACTCGCCATCGGCGCCGTCGAGGCTGGTGCCGCCAAGCTTCGCATCAATCCCGGCAATATCGGCGATTGGGCCAAGGTTGACGCGGTGATTGATGCTGCGGGTGCCGCTGGGTGCGCGATTCGCATTGGCGTGAACGCGGGCTCGCTTGAGCAGGATATCGCCGAGCGCGATGACCTCACGCAGCCCGAAAAGCTCGTGATGTCTAGCGAGCGCTTTGTGCGGCACTTTGAGGATCGTGGGTTTACCAACATTGTGCTTTCCGCCAAGGCCCATAGCGTACAGACGACGCTCGATACCTATCGAGCCCTGTCGCGTGAGATTCCACACGTTCCGCTTCATCTGGGCGTTACGGAGGCCGGTACCAAGCTCCAGGGCACCATCAAGAGCTCTGTAGGCTTGGGTATCTTGCTTTCCGAAGGCATTGGCGACACCATGCGTGTGTCGCTCACAGCTGATCCGGTTGAGGAGCCGCCGGTTGTCTGGGGTATTCTGCAGTCGTTGGGCCTGCGTCGCCGTGGCCCCGAGATTGTCTCGTGCCCCACGTGCGCCCGCTGCCAGGTTAACCTTATTCCCATTGCCGAGGAGGTTACCGAGCGGCTTAAGAACTACTCCGCGTCGCTTTCGATCGCTGTGATGGGATGTGCCGTTAATGGCCCCGGCGAGGCTTCTGATGCCGATCTGGGCGTTGCTTGCGGACGTGGTCAGGCCTTGCTCTTTTCGCATGGCCAGATCATTGGTAAAGTAGCTGAGGACCAAATTGTCGACGCGCTTATGGCAGAGGTCGACAAACTTATTGAGGAGAAATAAATGACTCGAGCAATGTATATGTCTAAGCTCTATGCGCCGACGCTTAAAGAGGATCCGGCGGACGCTGAGCTCGCCAGCCACCGCCTGCTGCTCCGTGCCGGCATGATCCGCAAGGAGGCCGCCGGTCTGTATTCTTATCTGCCGCTCGCATGGCGCTCGATCCGCAAGATCGAGAACATCGTGCGCGACGAGATGGATGCTGCCGGCGCCCAGGAGCTTATGATGCCTATCATGGTCGATGCCGAGCTGTGGCGTGAGTCCGGCCGTATCGATGCCTATGGCAAGGAGCTTGTGCGCTTTGACGACCGTCATGGTCGCGAGTTCGTCCTGGGCCCCACGCACGAGGAGACCGTCACGGCCCTGGTGCGCAACGAGCTGCGCTCCTACAAACAGCTGCCCGTCAACCTGTACCACATCCAGGATAAGTTCCGCGACGAGTTCCGTCCCCGCTTTGGCCTGATGCGCGGCCGTGAGTTCATCATGAAGGACGCCTACAGCTTCTCTGCCACGCAGGAGAGTCTGCAGGAGGAGTACGACAAGATGAAGCAGGCCTACGCCAACATCTGTGAGCGCTGCTACATCAAGGCCCTGCCCGTTGTCGCCGACTCCGGCGAGATCGGTGGCGATACCTCCGTCGAGTACATGGCTTTGGCCGACGCCGGCGAGGCTTCGCTCGTCTACTGCGATGATTGCGGCTTCGCCGCCGACGATGAGGCTGCAAGCACCAAGGTCATCGTGACCGAGGGTCCTGGCGACGGTACGCTTACCAAGGTCGAGACTCCGGGCATGGGCACCATCGAGCCTGTTGCTAAGTTCTTTGGGTTCCCCGAGAACGGCACGCGAAAGTCGCTGGCGCTCATCGACGCCGAGGGCAAGCCGGTCGTGGCCATTGTCCCGGGCGACCACGAGCTCAACGATTGCAAGGCCGAGCATGTCTTTGGCAAGGGCTATCGCATGATGACCGACGAGGAGCTCCAGACCTACGGTCTGCATAAGGGCTTTATCGGACCGGTTAACTTGCCCGAGGGCATCCGCCTGGTGTGCGACGAGAGCCTGCGTGAGTCCAAGCAGTGGGCCTGCGGCGCCAACGAGGTCGACTATCACTTTACCGGTGCCTGCCCCGAGCGTGACTTTACCGTCGACGAGTGGGCCGACCTGGTCACCGTCGTGGCCGGCGATCCTTGCCCACACTGCGGCAAGCCCCTCTCCGCTGCTCGCGGTATCGAGGTCTCCCAGGTCTTCCAGCTGGGCACCAAGTATTCCGAGGCCATGGGTGCCACCTTTATGGATGAGGACGGCAAGGAGAAGCCGCTTATCATGGGTTGCTACGGCGTTGGTGTGTCCCGCTCGCTTGCTGCCGTCGTGGAGCAGCACAACGACGAGCACGGCATCGTCTGGCCGGTCTCCGTTGCCCCGTACGAGGTCGCGGTGATTCCGCTCGATCCCAAGAAGGAAGAGTGCGCTACCGTCTGCGAGCAGATCGTTGATGGCCTGTGTGCCGAGGGTATCGAGGTCGTCGTCGACGATCGCGATGAGCGTCCGGGCTTTAAGTTTGCCGATAACGACCTCATGGGCTTCCCGTATCAGGTGGTTTTGGGCAAGCGCGGCCTTAAGAATGGCACCGTTGAGCTCAAGGACCGTTCCACGGGCGAGCGCGAGGACGTGGCGATCGACGAGGTCGTCGCCAAGGTTGCCGAGCTTGTTAAGGCGGCTCGCCGTTAATCGACGATTTCGCTTGTAGTTCGATATACGGGACGGCCCCGCATTTCTCCAGATAGGGGAGATGCGGGGCCGTCATTTTACCTTGCCTGCGTGCTCAATCGCTAAAAGGAAAACCCCACAGCCCATATGAGCTGCGGGGTTTTCTTGTGCCTCCGATGCGAAATAAATCGCTCAGATATTACTGATAATCGACGACGTCGATCCAGTTCTTAAGGAACTCATCGTTCACGTTGCGCTTACGAGCGAGCTCGGAAGCGGCGACGATGCTCGTCCACTGACGCACGACCTGCATGGGCATGTCGGCGCGGTCGCAGTAGAGCTCCAGGTAGGCCTCGGCCTGGTCCTTGCTGTTGAGGGCAAAGAGCAGGTAGGTGGTGGCAACGTCGGCAGCAGGGGAGCCCTGGGTAGCGTGTGCCCAGTCGCACACATAGAGCTGGCCGTCGTCGCCGACGATGACGTTGGAGGGGTTGAAGTCGCCGTGGCAGACCTTGAACTCCTTAGTCATGCCGTCCAGACGCTCCTGAAGGTTGTAGCGCGTGGTGGCATTGAGCTGATCAAGGCTGTCGATCATGCGGGCGAACTTGTCGCGCTGACGGTTGAGCAGCGGGGAGGTGTAGCCGTGGATCTCGATCTGGAGGTCGACGAACATCTCGAGGTACTCACCAAAGCGCTGGGGCTCGGCAGTCATCTTCTCGGCAAGGGTGGTGCCCGGAACCTTCTCGGTCACGAGCGCCCAGCCGTTGGCGTTCTCGAGCTGGGAAACCTCGAGCGCCTTGGGGCTGCGGATGCCGCACTCATTGATGCGGGCAAGATTCAAAGCCTCGTTGAACACGTCGGAGACAGGCTTGGTCTCGTTAAAGACCTTGACGATCTTGTCGCCCAGGTCGTAAACGACCTTGTTGCCACGGCGGACGAGCTCGGTCTTGGAATCGGGTAGCAGCATGGTTGCATCCTTTCAACG
>CABUQY010000127.1 GCA_902493915.1 uncultured Collinsella sp. | reverse complement strand
TGGTCAAGCCGGCCGATCCGACACGCGATGGCTACACTTTCGGCGGTTGGTATACCGATGAAGCCTGCACGCGGGCGTATGACTTCGCCACGCCGGTGACGGCCGATCTGACGCTGTATGCCAAGTGGACCAAGAATGCCACCAACCCTGGCGGTAATGGCGGTTCTGGCACTAATGGTGGCAACGGTGGCGCTGGCAACGGTTCCGGTGCTGGCGCTGGCACTGGCACGGGCTCCGGCTCCGGCACGAAGGGCCAGCAGGCTGGCGGCGCTGTCGCCCCGGGCCAGAAGCCGGTGACCAAGACGACGGTGTCGACCAAGACCGAGACCAGGGACAACAAGTCCGACAAGAAGGACTCCGATAAGTCCGATAAGAAGGACGAGAAGAAGTCTGACAAGAAGTCTGACAGGAAGGACGGCAAGTCCGACAAGAAGTCCGATTCCAAGTCCGATACGGGTGCTGTTTCCACGACCACTGCTAAGAAGTCCTCTAGTGCTTCCGAGCAGGAGACTGGCACCAATCCGCTCGCCATCGTTGGCATCGCCGCCGGCGTGATTGGCCTCGCGCTCATCGCCGTCTTCGTGCTGACCAAGCGCGGCAAGGGTGACGGTAATGCCCGATAAGCCCAAGGAGACCAGCGGGCATCAGCCCGACTCCTCGTTTATCCAGCTCGATGATCAAAAGCAAAAGGGCGCCGCTTCGGCGGCGTCCACCTCTCGTCGCAAGGCGCTCCTCGGCGTTCTGACTGCTGCATGCACCATTCTGATCGTCGTCTCGCTGGGTTTCGTCCATCCTTCCACAAGCGGTGCCTGGTCCATCGACTGGATCATTCAGTCCGTGACGGGGGAGAGCGTCGTTTCCAAGGATGACAATGGGTCTGGCTCGTCTACCGCTTCGGGCGAGGCCAGTTCCAAGGATTCCAAATCTTCGGATGCTGCAAAAGATGAGTCCAAGGGCTCGAACGACGCCAAAGATGATTCCGAGTCTTCGGACAAGGAATCGGACAAAAACTCGGATAGCAAGAAGTCCGAGGACCAGGACGGCAAGAAGTCTGGCGATAAATCCGCTGCCCAGAATACGGGAGCCGGCGATACTTCCAAGGTGTCTGGTGGTGCTTCTTCGGGCGGTGGCCAGTCGTCTAATGGAGCCTCATCCTCTAATGGTGGAAACGCCTCCTCGGGCGGCCAGAGCGGCTCGCAGGAGTCCAACTACGTTACGGTGACGGTTTCGGTCACATCGAGCGCCGTGGGCAATCCTGTGTCCTCTGGTGGCACCTTTACCTTTAACGAAGGCGCTACCGTCTACGATGCCCTGTGCGCGCTGGGCCTTTCTGTCAACGCACATGGCTCGTCGTACGGCACGTATGTCTCCGCGATTGGTGGTTTGGCCGAGAAACAGTACGGCGGCACGAGCGGCTGGATGTACTCCGTCAACGGCACAACGCCCATGACGGCCTGCAGCAACTACGTTCTCTCCAATGGCGACAACGTTGTTTGGTATTACGTAACGGGCTAGAGGCCTCGACATAGCGCGCCAGACGGGCGGTTCGGACCAACATCCGGACCGCCCGTTTTTCATGCGAATGGGACTGGGTCGCCGGGTCTCTCTGCAAACAAAAAAACTGGTTGGAACGGGAATTCCAACCAGTTATACATTCAAGCAAATAGTGAATCGACTACGACCGTGCGCCCTCGAGGAAGAAGCGGCGGCTGAAGTAGTTGTACCAGGTGACGAGGAACGTGGCGATGGCCTTCATGGCCTGGTAGCCGATGCTCAAAAACGTGACGCCCACAAACATGTACAGGTCGTTGAGGCCCAGGCCGATCACCGACAGGATGGTGAAGATCGTGAACTCGCGCTTGCGGCTCATGCCTTCGCGGTGGTCGAACACGTACTTCATGCTGAGCCAGTAGTTGACCACGACGGACGTGATAAACGAAACCGTGGTGCTCATCAAAAAGTCGAGGTGGAACAGCTCGACGAGCGCAATGAGCATGCCCCAGTCGATGCCAAAGGAGATAAGACCCACGACAGCAAACTTGAGGAACTGCTTGGTATGAGGTTGTGCCAGCGCCTTGCGCACGTAATCACATCCAATGCGTTGATGAATCGAGCAGAGGATACTTTAGAGCTTTTACAAGGGAAACGTAAGGTCTTTGCCAAGAACTATATGAACTCGCCAAATTTTCAAGAGCTAATCCGCAAACGTTGAAAATTTGCCCGTAAACGAGCGACACCCACGGACGATACTGCGCTGAGTGCGCGTCGTCCGTGGGCGCCGTAATGCTGCAGGGGTTTCGAGCTATTTTGTCTCGTCGCCCTCCAGGAAGATTTTTCGGGTCACAAAGTTGTAGACCATGACAAGCGCGGTGGCACAGATCTTGGCGATATTGGCCTCGAGTCCCAGGCCGGCGTTGAGCGCCAGCACGATGCCATCGTTGAGCACCAAACCGATCACGGACAGCACGACAAAGATGATGAACTCGCGGCGGCGGCTCATGCCTTCCTTGTGCGCAAACACGTATTTCATGCTTGCGAGGTAGTTAAAGATGAGTGAGATGATAAAGCCGCTGGTGTTGGCGATTAGGATGTTGAGGCCCAGACCGTAGTGGAGCAGATTCATAATGCCAAAGTCGATAACCGTGGCAATGACACCGACGACGCCAAATTTCATAATCTGCGCAAGGAGCTTTTGCATGGTACCTGCCTTAAGCTGGCGCCGAAGCGCCGCGGGGATGACAAACTTAGCAAGTTTAGCCAATCCCCGCGGGTGGTGCTAGGCGCGCTCCTCGATAGCACCGTTTCTATATGCATCGAGTAGCTGGCGCAGGTCCTGGATCTGGCTGCGAATCTTGGCGCCAGTATCGGTGTCGCTCACCATGCGGCGACGGTCTGCTTGGTCAAAACGGTTGGTCTCGCTCTCGATGTCCACGTTGCGCGTGAGTGCCTCGGCAACCGTCGTAAAGGCCCGGTGCGACTTGAGGCGGCAGCCGCGCGAGCTCGAGATGAGCGTATAGCCGGCGATGCCCGTCTTGGGATGGTAAGCGCGGCAGAAGCCGCCATCGATGACCAGTAGCTTGCCCTCGGCGCGGATGGGCTGCTCACCCTTGGTGGTTTTAACGGGCGTGTGCCCGTTGATGATGTGGCCGGTCGGCGAACATGCCATGGGCGCGACGCCAAACTCGCGCATGATGTCGTCGCAGACCGAGGGCGACTTGGTAAGCGTAAAGTATGGGTCCATCGGCTCGACCCAGGTGCTCTTATCGGCGATATAGGCGCGCTCAAAGGTACGCACCAGGCGTCCGCTGGCGGGCGAGTTAAAGCCAATCCACAGGTACCACATCCAGTCGAGGGCGTCGCGGTCGTCCACGCGCCAGGCGCGGCGGGCGATGTGGTCGCAAAAATCGAGGTAATCGCGGCCAGCGTGCCAGGTGCCTAGGCAGTTCATGCTGCTAAAGGTGCCGTCTTCGTTGAGCGGCACGCAGCCATGGAACAGCAGGTTGCCGTTGGCGACCTTGTACATCGAGCCGTGGGAATAGAGGAAATCGATATGGCGATGCAGGTGATCGGCGGTGACAAACTCGGACACGAGCTTGTCGATGATGTGCTGCTCCTGGGGCGTGAGCGTATAGGGGTCCGCCGGGTCGACGGTGGGGAAGTCGTTGGTCGTGAGCGGCCACACGCTGCCGTCGGCGAGCGTGACCGTGCCGGTGTCGTGGTCAATCTTGTCGAGCAGCAGGCGGTCGGTCATGTCGAACTCGGGGTGACGCTGGATAATCTGGCCCTCAAGCTTAAAGAGCAGCAC
>CABUQY010000126.1 GCA_902493915.1 uncultured Collinsella sp. | reverse complement strand
GTGCGATAGCCCGTTGCCTGTGCGGCCAGCTCCTTGGCGTGTCCCATGCGCTCGGTCAGCACCAGGTCAAACTGGGACGCGCGCGCGGTCATATCCAAAAAGCGTTGCAGGCGCTCGGCAACTTCGTGCGCCGCACCCGACTGGGCGGCTGGGTTGGCGATGATGAGCGTGCGACCAAAATCAGTTGCGTGCATGGGACGACTCCCGGCGTGTGACATGACAGTGCGGTCGCGCTCAGGTCGAATTGCCCCCGATTGTGGCTGCACGGCGAATACTTACGTCTACTCTATCAGGTCGTTGTGGCGCTCGATAGCATCCGCTACCGTACCGCCCTCATCCACAATAAGCGAACGGCGCTTGGGTGAGATGATGCGCTGGGCGGGGTACACGCCGCGGTGACCGGCGGTTAGGTAGCTGATAAAGGCCACGATGACAAAGAACCCGGCTGCCGTGCCGTGGAACAGGTCGATGGCCATCATACAGGTGGTGATGGGCACGTTAAGGCCGGCGCAGAACACACCGAGCATGCCCAGCGCTGCCAGAAAGCTGGGATCGATTCCGACGAGGCAACCTATCCAGCCGCCGAGCGCCGCACCGATGCCAAACAGGGGCGTGACCTCGCCGCCTTGGAAGCCCGCGCCCAGGGTAAGCGCTGTGACGAACAACTTGATGGCTGCGTCCGCCAGGGTGGTGTTGCCGGCAAATCCGGCGCCGGAAAGCCACGTGGAAAGGCCGGCGTAGTTCCAGGCGTCGAGGAGGGCATAGGCGGCCAAAACCACGAGTGCGCCGATGAGTGCGCGAACGAGGTAATTGGTGATAAAGCGACCGTAGAGGCTCTTGACGGTTCGAACCGACCAGGCAAAGAGGCGTGCCGTCAGACCGAAGATAATTGCGCTGATAACAACGATGACGACCGTTTTGGGCGTCATAGCGGGAACGCTGGCGATGACATTCGCTTCGTACTCGGTACCCAGGGCGAGTGATGTAAAGTAGCCGGTAAACGAGGCGACCAGGCAGTAGATGCCCGCGGTGTAGTCGATCTTGCCGATAAAGCACATCTCCATGCCAAAGAAAGCCCCGGCAAGGGGCGAGCCGAATACGGCGCCAAAGGCCGACGAGATGCCGGCGAGCATGAGGTCGTGGTGGTCATGCTTTTTGAGGTGGGCGAGGCTCGAGATGTTGCTGGCGATGGTGCCGCCAATCTGCACCGCAGCTCCCTCGCGACCGGCCGATCCGCCCGTTAGGTGCGTGAGCGTGGAGCAGACGAAGGTGAGGACGGCCATGCGCATATGGATGAGGCGGGTGCCCAGAGCGGAGTCGATGACCAGGTTGTTACCGCGTTTGGCGGCGAGACCGTGGTTCTTGTAGACCCATGCGGTGGCCATGCCCACAACGGGAAGCAAGGCGTAGACCCACACATGGTGCTCGCGATAGTCGGTCGCGATATTCAGCGAGGCCAAAAACGCCCAAGCGGCAACGCCCATGGCGAGCGAGACGATGACGACGAGTGCGAGCAACTTGGCGCTCGCGAGTAGGTTGCGGGCGTTGCGGCGCGTGTCGGCAGCCAAGAGATGCTCAGAGCGGGTGAGCTGATGCCTGCCTGCCGCGATGACGTCGTTCAGGGAGAAAAAACCGCCTTCGTCGAGCGGCTGGGGATGATCCTGCGCTTCGTTTGCGCTTTCGGGTTTGTCGTTATGAGCCATACGTTCCTCTTTTAGGTTGCAACGCAAGCATTATAAAACGCGGTAAACGCGACGAGCCGGTGGGTTGGTTTCGATTCTGTTTCGTGGCTTGCGGCCGACAGGTGTATTTGCGGGTGCAGGCCGAGTCGCGGTCGTGCGTCGGGGGATTATACTGAGACAAGCATAAAGAATCGGCGCCCCTGTTGTGCGCCGTGGCATTAAGAGGTGCATATGGCAGAGAAACTCATTCCGCTGGAGGACGCGCAGTCGATTGTTCTGTCGCACGTTGCTCCGACCGATCTCGTCGAGATTCCCGTGTGGCAGGCCGCCGGTCTTCCCTTGGCCGAGGACGCGGTGGCCGATATCGACATCTCGCCGTTTGCCAACAGTGCTATGGACGGATATGCCGTGCGCTCGGCGGACTTGGCGCAGGCGTCTGGCGAGGCGCCGGTGACGCTCGACGTTATCGGACACGAGGCTGCGGGACATGTGTTTGAGGGCGTAATCGGCGCGGGCGAGACGGTCCGCATCATGACGGGCGCGCCGGTGCCCGAAGGTGCCGATGCCGTGGTGAAATACGAGATCGTCGAGGTGCTCGACGGCGATGGCAACGAGGGCTCGCACGTTCGCTTCTCGGTGCCTGCCAAGGTAGGGGAGAACGTTCGCTCTGCCGCCGAAGAGGCCCATGCCGGCGATGTTGTGATGCATGCCGGCGAGGTCGTGGCTCCGGCGGGCGCCGGCTTGCTGGCAAGCGCCGGATACGCGAGCGTGAAGGTGCACGCCGCCCCACGTGTGGGCATCATCTCGTTGGGCACGGAACTGGTCGCACCGAGTAAGGTACCGGCGCGCGGTCAGATTCGCGATTCTAACTCCTCGGCGCTGATGGCCGAGGCGCTCGATGCCGGCGCCGAGCCCGTGTTCTACGGTATTGCGCCCGACGATGAGCGGGCGATTGCCGAGCTGGTGCATCGTGCCGTGCAGGAGTGCGATTTTGTCATTACGAGCGGCGGTGCCTCGGCGGGCGACTACGACTATGTGACGGCGCTCGTCCGGCGCGAGGGCGAAGTGCTGTTTGACCGCATCTCGATGCGTCCGGGCAAGGCCATCACGTTTGGCTTGCTCGCAGGTAAGCCCTACCTAGGGCTTTCAGGCAATCCGGCCGCGGCGTATGTAGGCTTTGAGATGCTTGCCCGTCCGGCGATCCGCAAGATGCGCGGCTTTGCCGAGGGCGTGCGTCCCGTGCAGCAGGCGACGCTCACGCACGGCGTGAAGAAGCGCCAGGACCGACGCTTCTTCGATCGCGCCACGGTTTTGCGCGACCCCGAGACCGGTGAGCTGTTGGTGACCGAGGCCAAGACGCAGAATTCGGCGCTGCTTGGAACTATGCAGCGTGCGAACTGCCTGTTGCGTATTGACGAGGGTCCGTGCGACCTTGCGGCGGGCGATGTCGTGGACGTTGTTCGCGTCGACCTGCCCGAGGGCGCCGTGTTGTAGGAGGAATGCTATGGAGCTGAAGATATCGATCGTGACGTGCTCGGATACGCGCGACCTTGTCCAGGACGAGGCGGGCGCTGCCCTCGAGGAGCTCATCGTGGCGCAGGGCTGGACGGTCGCCTCGCATGTGGTCGTGCGCGACGACGTCAGCGAGATCGGTGATGCCATTGTGGAAGCCGCCGATGAGTGTCACGCCAATGTCGTGCTCACCTGCGGCGGCACGGGTCTTTCGATGCGCGATGTAACGCCCGAGGCGACGCGTTCCGTCTGCGACCGCGATGTGCCGGGTATTGCCGAGGCAATTCGTGCCTACTCCATGACCAAGACGCGCCGCGCCATGCTCTCGCGCGCTATTTGCATGCAACGAGGTCATACACTTGTCGTAAACTTTCCCGGTTCTACGAAGGCCGCCCGCGAAAGCTGGGAGGCCATAGCAGACCAGCTGGAGCATGCGGCTCAGATGACAGCGGGCGGCGGACATACCAAATAAGCGCGCTACCTGCGGCGGAGCGACCTTACGGGCTGCTCCGCCTTTTTTATGCAGCGACAGTGCGGCCATCTCGGGGTTATCGGTGAAAGAAGCTTATTAGACGAGAAATTATTATCACAAACATTATTCGCGCAGAAGTATAATCTAGTAACAGAAT
>CABUQY010000125.1 GCA_902493915.1 uncultured Collinsella sp. | reverse complement strand
TCGGGGCTCGATGGCAAGCGCCATGCGCTCACACTTGCGAGTTCCCGTCTGGAGCATCAGGGGCGCACGATGCTCAGCAAATCCGCGTCCGACCTGGGCCGAGCTGCCGCGTCGCTTGATGCCCTGTCGCCGCTCAAGGTGCTTGCCCGCGGCTATTCCATCGCGTACAGCGATGATGGGGTGGCCACGAGCGCCAAGACCTTTAAGCCCGGCGACGCCATCCGCGTGCGCATGGCAGACGGTAACGTTGCGGCAACGGTCGATACGGTCGAGTAGACCGCGTTTCATAGCGATAAACCTTTAGGAAAGGAAACAGATATGGCAGAGAAAACCCCGGTCGAGCAGCTTACGTACAAGCAGGCCTCGCAGGAGTTGGAGCTCATCATTCGCAGCTTGGAGTCGGGCGATATGGAGCTCGAGGAATCGCTCGAGAGCTATACCCGCGGCGTCGAGCTCCTCAAGAGCCTGCGCACCCGCCTGTCCGATGCCGAGCAGAAGGTCTCGGTGCTTCTTAAGGACGTCGACGGCAACGACGTGCTCGCCGACGGCGAAGCCGCCAACACCGACGACAACCTCTCGTTCTAGCCATCCCGACCAAATATAATTACCTTGGTCTGTGAGAAAGGAACCAACTATGTGCGATTGTATCTTCTGCAAAATTGCCAACCACGAGATCCCCTCGACCGTTGTCTATGAGGATGACCAGGTCATCGCCTTCGACGACCTCAATCCCCAGGCGCCGGTCCATACGCTCGTGATCCCCAAGAAGCATTACAGTGACATCGCCGACAACGTACCTGCCGAGACCATGGGCGCCATGGCTCACGCCATCCAGGAGGTCGCTAAGGCCAAGGGCTTGGAGGACGGTTTCCGCGTCATCTCCAACAAGGGCGTCAACGCCGGCCAGACCGTCATGCACTTCCACATGCACGTTCTCGGTGGCAAGAACCTGGGCGAGAACCTCATCTGAGGGCGCGTAGGCCGTCGACTTGGCTGCCTTTGGAGTAATCTATGCAGCTCTCTCAACTCGAATACCTTCAAGCTGTAGCGAACTATGGCGGCGTGCGCAAAGCAGCTCGCGCCGTTCACGTGAGTCCGCAGGCCGTTTCGTCGGCAATAAAAAAGTTGGAATCTGTGTATCAGATTGTTTTGCTCGACCGATCGGCGGGGGAGGCTGTTTTGTCTCCGGCGGGCAGAGAATTTGCGCGTCGTGCACGCGTGATCCTGGCGCAAGTCGACGATCTCAAAAAGTACGCTCAATCGGGGAACGGCGGCGTTTCGCCCGACGGCCATTTCCGTCTTTACGCCCCCTGTCTTCACGGGCGGGGGCTCCTTTTTTCCGAAAACTGGTACGACTCGTTTGAAAGCTCGCACCCTCAGATTCATCTTGATGTGTGGCATCAGCCAACGGCAACATGCTTTGAATCACTTATACTTGGAATTTCGGACGCGGCTATCTCGTTTGAGGAACCACGGGACAGCGTCCTTTCTTCAAAATATATGGGTGAAAAGGAGCTCAGGGTTCTTTCATGCCCAGCTGGTCATCAATCTGTTGACGCTATGACCATTCGTGAGTTACTGGGCGGCAGGCTCGCTGTTCCCATTAATTTGTCACCCTGTCTCAATGCAATCAATCAATGTCCCGAAGCTCAGCTGGTTAATTTCCGCTTTCGCGATGTCGAATACGGAAGCAGGGCGCAGGCTGAGTTTCTTCAAGCCGGGGGATTGATATTGAGTTTTTCTGGCTCTTCTCTCGCATCAGATGGATTGGAAGTGAGCGAGTGCTCTATTGAAGGCTCGCATGACGTAGCCTTGCCCATCTACTTTTGCTATCGACAAAATGCCTGGACCGATCGACACCAGACGGTATTTCTTCACCTATTGCGTCATCTTGCTTCGTGAGGCCATTTGGCCTCGTGTTGTCAAGTGAATGTTGACGCCTTGTAACACATGACTGACGGCTTTGCCCTCATGCTTTTCCAAGATTCCGATTCAGATTGTTGACTCTTGGAGGGCGGAGCATGAAAAACCGTACGGTTTTGCTTTATATGACGTTCGTTTTTCTGTCGAACTTCAGCACCATTTTGTATTTTCTGACGGTTTACCTTGAATTCGTCGGATTCTCGATAGTGGCGATTTCTAGCATGATGATTGCATATCAAGTGAGCAAGTTCATCCTCGAAGTTCCCACTGGCTATATTGCTGATAGGTTTGGACGAAAGACAAGCGGTCTCGTTGGCGTCGTGGGAATGCTTGGATACTACGCCGCCCTACTTTTCGCCCGTTCTCCTCTGCTTTTAATCGGCGCGTTTGCTCTCAAAGGATTTGCAGTTGCATGTGTGAGCGGATCCATAGAAGCGATCTACATTGACAGCGTCTCTCAGGACCAGCTCGTAAGACTTAATGTCGTTGAGCGATTTGTTTTCTATGCCTCTTATGCCATCTCCGCTTGCGTGGGTGGTTTCATTTCGTCTGTCGGTGCATATCTCATTGGTCTTTCGGCAGATATCATCGCAATGGTGTTGACGTTGGTTGTCGTTGTCTGCATTCCTGAGATGCGAAGAGGGGGCACTGCGGGGGCACCTGAGCGTGGAATTAGCCCGAAGATGATCGGTGCCGCTATTGCGTGTAATGGCATTCTTCGTTCAGCGTTCATCATGGACTGTTCTCAGGCATTTGCTTTTGTCGCCCTGGAAGACTTTTTCTCACTGCTGCTTGCGGGCCGCGGAATGAATTCCGTCGCTTCGGGTGTGACCATTGCGGTCCAGCTCCTTGCCTCGGCCTCCATGGGGCTTATTGTGCCCAGTGTGATTGCTCATGTCGACAAGGGCCGTTTTGCGCGTATTTGCGGCATCATTCGCTTAGTATTGACAGCTTTGTTTTTGATCCCCCTTACTCCGGCTAATTTGCTGCCCGTGTTCTATGTGCTGCAGACGGTTGCGTACTCGTTGTTTGCTCCAATTAAATACTCAATTTTTCAAAATGCTGCTGATTCTTCGATGCGCTGTTCATTGATTTCGGTTCAAAGCCAGATGGTGGCGGTGGGTGCTGTTCTTTTCTATCTGCTCAACGCTGTGTTGAGCAGCGCTGCGGGCATTCGAGTCGTATTGCTTGTCGCGCTCGGGATTTCTTCTTTGGTGTATATCCCCGCGCTATTTCGTCTTACAAGCCAAAGGACATGAGTATTTAGACACCGATAACTTATATATCAACGCCAATAAACCCGAGCGCGAGGGCGTTTGGGTTTATTATTGAAGCGTATGTAACCTGGCGGCGCCACACCGCCTGTTAGTAGGGAGACACATGAACGTTCTGGTCGTCAACGCGGGATCTTCGACCCTTAAGTATCAGGTCATCGACACCAAGTCCCACAAGGTGTCCGCAAAGGGCTCCTGCGAGCGCGTCTGCTTTACCGGCGGTACCTTCACCCACGCTGCTAACGGTTCCAAGAAGGTGACCGAGAACATCGAGTTCCCCGACCACAAGGTCGCCATCGAGGTCGTCCTGAAGGACCTCGAGGCCAACGGCGTCAAGATCGAGGGCATCGGCCATCGCATCGTTCAGGGCGGTTGGTACTTTGGCGATTCCTCCCTCGTCGACGAGGACGTTCTCGCTAAGATCCGCGAGGTCGCCCCGCTGGCGCCGCTCCACAACAACCCCGAGGCCAACGTTATCGAGTTCTGCCTGGAGCAGTATCCCGACCTGCCCAACGTCACGGTCTATGACACCGCTTTCCACTTCAACATGCCCGAGGTCGCCAAGACTTACGCTCTACCCAAGGACGTTTGCGACAAGCTGCACATCCGTAAGTACGGCGCCCACGGCACCAGCTACCGTTACATCTCCAAGAAGGTCGCCGAGATGACCAACGGCGAGGCCCGCAAGGTCGTCGTGTGCCATATCGGCTCCG
>CABUQY010000124.1 GCA_902493915.1 uncultured Collinsella sp. | reverse complement strand
CCGTTTCTGGCCATGCCGAGGAAGTTGACGACGAGCAGGAGTTCGAGAAGTTCGACGAGTTCGTCCATACGCTCTCCCCCGATGATTTCTAAATGTCTGGCACGCGAGCGGAGAGGTCGCTGATGGGTACCCGCGTATCGGCTGAAGCGACCGCCATCGCGCGCGAAGCCCAGATGCGTTCGGAGGCATCCGAGGCGGCTCGCATCGCCTATGTGATGCAGGCCCGCACGCTTCGCGAGCGCCGCGGCTCCTATATCAAGATGGTTGTCGTCTCCGCCCTTGTCGCGGCAATCTGCTCGCGCCTTCGTGGTACAGTTGGTGCGCTTGGGTTTTCGATCTCTACGGGCCTCGTGATCTGGGGTGTGGTCGATGCGGTCATGCTGACCAGTCAGATCAAGGTGCTCGACAAGCGCGCGATGGATATGATGCGCGCCCGCGACGCTGCCGCCAAGATCGCCGCCGAGGCACAAGAACTGTAACGACGCCAGACTCGATGGGAAGGTCTAAAGATGGCACAGGATATGCAGGACGCCGGTAACGTCTCCGCCGAGCTCGACGCCATGGTGTGCGATCTGATCGGCGCGTTCTTGGACGACCTTGCCGCCGGTGAAAACCCTGGCGTGGTCGTGGCAATTGAGGACGCCGCTTCCAATCGTTATCTGGCGGCGCTCGATGAGGATGGCGAAGAGGCGTGCCTCGAGGCGGCCACCAACTTTATCTCCGAGCACAAGATGGGTCTTAAGGACGAGGGCCTGGGCCGTATCGCTCGCTATGCCATCGGCTACACCGGCTGCGTCGAGATTGACGGCGGCTATCACGATGCTCTGCTCGTGAGCTTCTTCGAAACCACGCTCGAGAGTGGTTTTTCGGCATATGTGCTGTATGAGGGCATGGGCGCCGGCGATGGTTTTATGTGGAGCGACCCTGAACCTGCAGGTGAGGAAACCCCTCTCATCTAAAATCGCTAAAATAAACGAGTTTTCGGTAAAAGGCTCAATATTCCCGCTGAGCGTTGTATCGCTGGGCGGGCCGCATACGCGTGCCGTTTGTATATGGATAGAAGATAGGGGAACTACATGCGCGTAGACAATCTGAGGAACATCGCCATCATCGCTCATGTCGACCACGGCAAGACGACGATGGTCGACAAGCTCCTGCGTGCCACGGACGCCTTCCGTGCCAACCAGCAGGTCGAGGACCGCGTCCTGGATTCTAACGACCAGGAGCGCGAGCGCGGCATTACGATTCTCGCCAAGAACATCTCTATCGAGTACAAGGACGTTAAGATCAACGTCATCGACACTCCGGGCCACGCCGACTTTGGCGGCGAGGTCGAGCGCGTGCTGCGTATGGCCGACGGCGCCCTGCTGCTGGTCGACGCCTTTGAGGGCCCCATGCCCCAGACCCGCTTCGTGCTGCGTCACGCTATCGACACCGGCCTCAAGATCATGATCGTCATCAACAAGATTGACCGTCCGGGTGCTAACCCCGAGAAGGCCTACAACGACTGCCTGGACCTTATGGCCGACCTGGGCGCCACCGACGACCAGCTTGAGTTCGCCATGGAGCACGTGGTCTACGCCAGCGCCATGAACGGCTTTGCCCGTCTTGACCCCAACGACGGCAACATGGACATGTACCCGCTGCTCGATATGATTATCGACGACATGCCCGCGCCCGAGGTTGACGAGAACGCCCCGCTGGCCATGCAGTGCGTGACCATCGACCACTCCAACTTCGTCGGCCGCATCGGTATCGGCCGCGTGTACTCTGGCGCCATCCACCAGGGCGACCAGATCCTGGTTGTCAAGAACGACGGCTCCAGCGCTACCGCCACCGTCAAGCAGCTCTTTACCTTCGACTACCTGGGCCGTACCGAGTGCCAGGAAGTCGGCGCCGGCGACATCGCCGCTGTCGTGGGTATCGACCGCACCGATATCGGAGATGTCTACACCGATCCCGAGAACCCTGTCGAGCTCGAGCCCATCGAGATCGACCCGCCGACCCTGTCCATCGTCTTTGAGGCTTCGACCTCCCCGCTTGTCGGCCGCGACGGCGACATCGTGGGCGCCCGTCAGCTCAAGGAGCGCCTGTTCAACGAGGCCGAGAACAACGTGACCATGAAGATCGAGGAGCTCGAGGACAAGAGCGGCGTCGAGGTCTCGGGCCGCGGCATTCTGCACCTGTCCGTTCTGATGGAGTCCATGCGCCGCGAGGGCTTTGAGTTCCAGGTCGGCCGTCCCCGCGTTCTGTTTAAGAAGGACGAGAACGGCAACAAGATGGAGCCCGTCGAGCAGGCCGTCGTCGAGTGCCCGGACGAGTACTCGGGCAAGGTCGTCGAGGTCTTCGGCACCTCGGGCGGTATCATGACGAGCATGGATACCTCGGGCATCGTGACGCACCTTGAGTTCAAGATCCCGACGCGCGGCATCATGGGTCTTAAGAACCGCATTATGAACGTCACCCACGGCGAGGGCGTGTTCTACCACACCTTCCTGGAGTACGGTCCCTACGCCGGCGAGATCGGCAACCGCCAGAACGGCGCCATGATCTCCATGACCACCGAGAAGGCCGTTGCCTACGCTCTGGGTACGCTGCAGGAGCGCGGCCAGCTGTTTGTTGAGCCGGGCACCGAGTGCTACGAGGGCATGATCGTGGGCGAGCGCAGCAAGGCTGGCGACATGGTCGTCAACATCGCCCGTACCAAGAACCTGGGCAACCAGCGTTCCTCGACCTCCGATATCTCCGTCCAGCTGGTGCCGCCCCGCACCTTCTCGCTGGAGGAGGCGCTGGAGTACATCGCCGACGACGAGCTGGTCGAGATCACTCCCAAGAACATCCGCCTGCGCAAGCGTCTGCTCAACGCCACCGACCGCAAGAAGGCTGCCGTTCGCGCCGGCCAGGTCAACAAATAAGCGCTGGGCCTTATAGCGTCTAACAAGAAAGGGCGCCGACCACGATGGTCGGCGCCCTTTTTGCACCCCCACAAAGGTGCCTGCCCTTTTGTGGGGGTTGCTTTTGTGGTGGTTGGCGCCTAGGCGGTGGGGAGTCCTGGCGTGTTGGAGGCTTGCTGCGGTTTGAGGTGGGCGTTGCGCCAGATGATTTGGATAACGTAGCCGAGCATAAAGACAAAGGCCACGCCGCTGATGAAATCGCCTACGAGGGGGATCGCCGTAAGCGCGCCCGCGGCGATGCCACCCACGGCTGCCATGGCGTAGCGGTTCTGGTTATGTCCGACCATGCGAGCGATCGCGCACCCCGCAAAGGCACTCGACACCAACGCGATGCCGATGACGCCGCACAAGAGGGTTCCGGCAAGCGACAGGCCGGCAATCGAGATAATCAGCAACAATACGGCAGGGACAATGGCTACCGTGCCCAGAAGACCGCTCATCCACAGGGGCGTGGGGCGCTGGTGGAGCATCCCGCCGGCGCTGGCGGTCGCACGCGGAAAGACGAGTTCGAGCAACAGGGCGATGAAGCAGGTCGAGAGTGCCGCGGCGACGATGCCGCCGATGACATCGTTAACGGTGGAAGTATCCTCGTTCTCGGTGCGGTCGATCTTGAGCGCGCCGACCTCGGCTCCCGCGGCGCGCTCGGGGTCCTCGGAGACGTGCGCGTTCACGGTGCCGGTGATGTGGGCGTTCTTGCCCAGGATGAGCTTGTCGGCCCAAACCTCGACATCGCCATCGACGGTGCCATCGATGGTTACCGTGTCGCCCGCAAGCGCTGCCGACCTGGCGGAGCCGCGCAGGGCAACCGTCTCGCCCATCGCATAGAAACAGTTGGCGGTGCTACCGGTGTTGAGCACAACGTGCTGGCCGGCCACCGTGACGCTGCCATCAACCGTGGTCTTGGCGATGTCGATGGTGCGCGCCGCCAGGCGAATGGCGCCGCCTACGGTGCAGTCGCGAATCGATAGGCT
>CABUQY010000123.1 GCA_902493915.1 uncultured Collinsella sp. | reverse complement strand
GGTCGCCGCGGACGGGTTGATATAGGGAGAGGGCCTGACCCCATATCGTTGGGGCCAGGCCCGATTTTGCCTCTTGACAATGTCCTGCTCATATTAAAAGGAACGTCCCTAACTGCCGGTTGTGGGACAATACCGAGCGAACGTGATTGGTTGTCCGTGGAAAGGGTCGCGATGAACAGGTTGAGGACGCTTGCCGATGTGCTGCGACAGGCTGGCTTTGCACGCATTACGGGCCTGTTTCTTATCTTTTACCTGCTGTGCTCGACGGCTGTCTGGCTGTCCGAGCCTACGACCCTCACCTTTGGTGATGGTCTCTGGTTTAGCTTTGAGACGGTCTCGACGATCGGCTTTGGCGATATCCCGGCAGAAACGCCGGTTGCCCGCGCCATTACCGTCATCCTAAGCGTCATCAGTATCTTCTATATCGCCATGCTTACGGGCGTGGCGGTGAACTACTGCAATACGCTCATCAAGCTGCGCCAAAAGGACACCATGGCGCGCTTTATGGACGATCTTGAGCATTTGGAAGAGCTCGATCGTGACGAGCTCGCCGATCTGTCGCGCCGCGTGCGCGAATATCGCCGCCGCCAACGCTAGAACGGGCGCCGCGCGTCACGATGAGGGGGACTGAAATGAATATCACCGTGTTTCTGGGTGCCAGCGTCGGTAGTGACCCGGCGTTTCTACCTGCGGTACAGGAGCTGGGCAACTGGATTGGCACCAACGGCCACGCGTTGGTGTACGGCGGGTCCAAATCGGGCCTGATGGGCGCGCTCGCCGATAGCGTGCTCGATGCTGGCGGACATGTGACGGGCGTGGAGCCGAGCTTTTTTATCGAGGCCGAGTTTCAGCACGACGGAATCGACGATCTCATCGTGACGAGCGATATGGCCGAGCGTAAAGCCAAGATGATCGAGCTTGGTGATGCCTTCATTGCCTTTCCCGGCGGGACGGGTACGCTCGAGGAGATTGCCGAGGTCATGTCCGCGGTGTCGTTGGGGCATCTCGATGCGCCGTGCATTTTGTACAACCTGAACGGTTACTACAACGACCTCAAGGCGCTGCTCGGGCACATGATTGATAAGGGGCATTCGAGCCTGAAGCGCCAGCACGGCATCTACTTTGCCGACGATTTGCGCGAGATTGCCTCGATTATCAACGGATAAGCCTTGAGCCTGCCCCACTATGGCTCCCAATGGTGCCGTTTGCGGCGCAGACGGTTGGCTTGTCTGGGCCACACTCGCTCTACAATAAAACGTATCTATGTCGACTTTGACCGCGGGAGGACCCGATGGATAACCTTGCCAAACCCACAAACCGCGCGCTGTTTTTAGTTAGCGTTGCCGTGACCGGTGCGTTCGCAGGTGCCGCAGTCTGGCTGTTCTTCTTTGCGATGGAGCACGGCATCGACTATCTATGGACCGAGATTCCACACGCGCTGGGCGTCGCTTCGCCCGAGCTTGCCAGCGGCCCGTTTGGCTTTCTGCCATACCCGTTTTTCGTCTGCCTGCTGGGCGGCCTGCTGATCGGTCTGTACGAAAAGACGACGGGCACCAAGACCGATGACCTCAACCAGGTGATGGCCAAGGTAAAGCGCGATGGACGCTACCCGTACGACAATCTGGGCAAGCTTTCGCTCGCGGCATTGCTGCCGCTGCTGTTTGGCGGCAGCATTGGACCGGAGGCCGGCCTGACCGGCGTCATCGCGGGTCTGTGCAGCTGGGTCGGCGATCGCATGCGTCGCTTTGGCGCCGAGTTTAGGGAGCTCACGCTGCTGGGCACCCAGGCTGCCCTGACGGCACTCTTTACCGCGCCCGTCTTTGGCTTTGTGGCGCCGCTTGCCGGAAGTACTGACGGCCAGGGCGAAGACGCCGACGATGAGTCCATGTCCGGCGAGATCACCATCAAGCTGCCCAAGGCGCAAAAGATGGTGGTCTACGGCATTGCGATTGCCGGCGGTCTGGGCACCTACCTGCTGCTTGGCCAGCTTGTGGGCGGTGGCATGGGCATGCCCAGGTTCGAGGCTGCCGAGGTAGGCAACCTGGAACTTGTTTGGCTCATTCCGCTGGCGCTGGTCGGCACCGTATGCGGTTGGCTGTTCTTTGTCTCTGAGCATGCGAGCGAAGCGCTTGCCCATGCAATAGGGGCGCGCCCTGTCGTCAAAGCCATGCTGGCCGGTCTGGCGCTCGCCATCTGCGGCACGGTCCTGCCCTACACCATGTTTGCCGGCGAGACCCAGGCCGACGTGCTCATGGAAACCTACCTGACCATTCCCGCTGGCGTGCTTATCGCGACCTGTCTTGTTAAGGCCATGCTGACGCCCGCCCTCATCAACCTTGGTTGGCGTGGCGGCCACTTCTTCCCGGTTATCTTCTCGGGTGTGAGCCTGGGCTACGGCCTTGCCATCCTCACCGGCGCAGATCCGGTCTTTTGCGTCGCCGTCTGCACGGCATCGACGATGGGTGCGGTCATGCGCCAGCCGGTCATGGTCGTGGGCCTGCTGCTCATGTGCTTCCCACTCAAGGGTATCGTCTGCATGATCATCGCTGCCGTTATCGCCGCCGGCATTCCGCTGCCCAAGCCGCTGCGCAAGTAGCGCGGTTTTTCACGAGTCAATTCCAGGGGTACGAGATGATCCTGTACTTTAGCGCGACAGGGAACAGCGAGCATGTGGCGCGTCGCATTGCAGCGGCGACAAGCGACAAAGTTATGTCGATTGAGCGCTTTGATGCCGAGATCCTTCACCTTGCTGTGATGGAAGGCCCCTGTCGGCTGGGGTTTGTCGCCCCGGTATACGCCTGGGGCTTGCCGACGCCAATGATCGAGTTTTTGAAGACTGTCGACCTATCGGTTGCTGCCGGCACAAAGGGCGGCGAGCGCCCCTATACGTTCTATGTCTCGACATATGGTTCGACGACCGGCCAATCTGCCAAGTTTGCCCGCGACCTGCTGCACGAGCGTGGGCTCGAGTTGGATGCGGCGATGAGCGTCAAGATGCCCGATACCTGGACGCCTGTTTTCGACCTGTCTGACCCTCAAAAGGTTGAGGGTATCAATAGAGCTGCCGAGGCGCAGATTGATGCCGTGATCGAGGCGGTGCGGGCACGCCGCACGGGTAACATGATGCGCCATCGCGTGCCTCTGTTTGCATCGTGCGCGTATCACGCAATTGGGCTGCCGCGCATGCAACAGACGAGCAAGTTTGCCGTCGATGCCGATCGCTGCATCGGCTGCGGCCTGTGTACCAAGCGCTGCCCCATGGCGGCGATTGAGATGCGCGACGGCCTTCCCGTCTGGACAAAGCCGGAGTGCGCAGCCTGCCTTCGTTGCCTGCACCGTTGTCCCAAATTTGCCATCTCGCACGGTAAGCGCACGGCATCCCACGGTCAGTACAGGCATCCCAAGCCAGGTGTGAGGATGTAGCGGCTGCTGGCCGCGCTACTTCCAAACCGCGAGCGCCGCAGTGCCCAGTACGATGAGGGCGAGACCGATGGCGCTGCGCCGCGAGACCTTTTCGTTGAATGCCAAGCGCGCAAATAGTACCGATACGACAATCGATAGTTTGTCGATCTGCACCACGACGCTCACCTGGCCTGCGGCGATGGCATAGTAATAGAGCAGCCACGATGCTCCGGTCGCGATGCCCGATGCCGCGAGAAATACGAGCTCGTAGCGGTCTACGTGCACGGCTTGGCCCATCTTGCCTTTAGCTGCCACGATTGCCCATGCCATAACCAGTACCACGCAGGTGCGGATTGCCGTGGCCAGGTTTGACTCGACGCCTTCGATGCCGATCTTGGCGAGGACGGAGGTGAGTGCTGCGAACATGGCGGCGCCGAGGGCGTAAGCGAGCCAGGTCCGGTCTTGCTGCTGCTCGGGTCCGGCGGATTGCTGCTTCTCGGTCATTAAAAAAGTGCCGAGGGTAATGACGGCGG
>CABUQY010000122.1 GCA_902493915.1 uncultured Collinsella sp. | reverse complement strand
GTCATGGAGCATGTCTTTCCGCAGGCGATCGGCGGTGTTCGATGATGCTGGCCGCTCGCGAGCTCGCACGTATCTTTTTCGCGGGCGAGTCGGATGAGGCCCGTATCGTTTCTGCCGATGCGTTTGATGGATGCGCGTCCTTGGGTGCCGCTTCGATCGCCATTGGCGTGTTCGATGGCGTGCATCGTGGACACCACGAGTTGATCGACGCCGTCGTTCGCGATGCGCGCGCCCACGGCTGCCGCGCCGTCGTGGTCACCTTCGATCCCGATCCGGACGTCGTGGTAAGTCCCGCGCCCGCTCAAAAACTCATGACGACGGCCGACCGTCTGCATGCTTTGGCTCTGACCGGGGTCGATGCGGTCGTGGCCGTTCCCTTTACGCCCGAGGTGGCGGCACTCGATCACGTGGGATTTCTCTCGCTGCTGTCGCGTGTGGTCGATATTCGCTCTATTCGCGTTGGTAGCGACTTTAGGCTCGGTCGCGGCGGCGCTTCGGGCGTTGCCGAGATGCGCGCCTGGGGCGCTGAACGCGGTGTTGACGTGTATGGCCATGAGCTGCTCTGCGTCGACGGGCAGACCGTCTGCGCCACCCGTATTCGCCACGAGCTGGGTCAGGGCCATGTGGAGCTGGCTGCCGAGTTGCTTGGTCGTCCCTATATGGTGCGCGGCGGCGTAATCCGCGGCCGTCACGAGGGTTCCGACATGGGCTTTCCCACGGCAAACATCCAGGTGCCCGACGGCATCCAGGTGCCTGCCGATGGCGTTTACGAGGGCCTGGTTTTGGTCGACGATACCGTGTGGCCTGCTGCCGTTAACGTGGGCCTGCCGCCGACGTATGCCGACGATGCCGCCTCGGCACACCTGGAGGCTAACTTGATCGGCTATACGGGCGACCTGTATGGCGCTTCCGTGTCGCTGGCGTTTACGCGCTGGCTGCGCCCGTCGCGCGTGTTCGATTCCCTCGACGAGTTGATTGCGACCGTTGAGGGTAACATTGACGATATCCGTCACAACTTGGGTGAGCAGGGGGTGAGCATCCGTGATTAGCGATGAGGAGAAAGACCAGGTGCGCGCTGCGTCCGACCTGGTTGCCATCGTGCAGGAAACGGTTGAGCTCAAGCCCCGCGGCCATGAGTTTTGGGGTTGCTGCCCCTTCCATGGCGAAAAGACTCCTTCATTTCACATTATCCCTGCGACGCAGGTATGGCACTGCTTTGGCTGCGGCGAGGGCGGTGACGTCTTCACCTATATTATGAAGCGCGAGAATCTGAGCTTTCCCGAGTCGATTCGCTATTTGGCCGATCGTGCCGGCATTGAGCTGCACGATACCGGGGACCGCCGCGAGCGCGGCACCAAGCGTGCTCGTATCTACGACCTGTGCGCCGAGACCGCCCAGTTCTACCACACCATGCTTATGCGCGGTAAGGACAGCCGTCCCCGCGAGTACTTTGCCAGCCGCGGTATGGGCGGCGACGTTTGCCGCCGCTACTGCCTGGGTTTTGCGCCGGGCCGCAATATGCTGGTGGCCCATCTGTCGCAGGCGGGCTTTACCCCGCAGGAGATGATCGACGCCAACGTGGTCGTCAGTCGCGGGCGCGGACAGCTCGCCGACCGCTTTTATGATCGCGTGATGTTTCCCATCTTTGATGAGCAGGGTCACAACATCGCCTTTGGCGGCCGCATTATGGGCGATGGTCAGCCCAAGTACCTCAACACGGCCGAGACGAGCGTCTTTCATAAAAAGCGGAACCTCTATGGCTTTAACTGGGCCAAGGAGTTTATCGTCGCGCAGGATACCGCTATCGTGGTGGAGGGCTATACCGATTGCATCGCCTGCTGGGAGGCGGGGATCAAAAACGTCGTCGCCACGTTGGGCACGGCACTCACGGAGCATCACGTAAAGACGCTCACTCGCTTTGCCAAGCGTATCGTCTATATGTTCGACGGTGATGCCGCTGGTCAAAAGGCCGCCCGCCGTGCGATTCAGTTTATCGAGCAGGATTCGATGGATCTGCGCTGCGTGGTGCTGCCCGATGGCAACGATCCTATGGAGTTCATTACAGCGCATGGCGGTCAGGAGCTGCAAGCACGCATCGATGCCGCCGAGCCCCTCATGGACTTTGTCTACCGTTCGCTGCAGGAGTCGAGCGACATCACCACGCCGGGCGGACGTGCCAAGGCGCTCGAGGATGCACTGACACTCATCTATCCTCTGCGCGACAGCTACATGATCGATACGTACTTTATCCAGATTGCCGATCTGCTTGGCTTGGATCTGGAGACGGTGCGTGCGAGCTCGGGCCGCGTGTTTCGCGATGTCGCCAAGCGCGAGGATGCCGAGCGCCGCCGCGAGCAGAACTATGAGCGCCAGCGGGCGCAGGCCGAGCGCTCTGGTGGCGCGGGCGGTCGGGCATCTGGTTCGCAGGGGGCGTCCCGTGGCGCTTGGGCGTCAGGCGCCACGCCGCCGGTGTCTGCGGCGGTCGAGGAGGAACCGTACGACTATGTGCCGCTCGAGGCATACGGGGCCGCGCCGGTCGAGGTCGTCGACGACATGCCACCGATCGATGTTCCCGCCGGAATGGATGTCGCACCTGCTGACGGCGCTCCGAATCCCGTGCCCTCCGCAATGCCGATGGTTCTGACCGATCTGGAGCGCAAATCCCTGGCAGGGGAGCGCGAGCTGTTGACGATGCTCACCAGCTACCCCGATCTGTTTCGCACGTATGCCGATCGCATCTGTTCCATCGAGTGGGTCGACCCGCGCCACGAGTCCATTGCGTGGGCCGTGCTGGCCACGCCGCCGGGTACCGACCCTGCGGCTTGCATGGATGCGGCGCGTTCGGTGTGCCCCGAGGCGGCAACGCTTGTGAGTGCCGGGCGCATCTCGGCGACGAGTAAGCACCCCACCGAGACGAATATCGTCTTTATGCTCGACACGCTCGAGCTCTACACCATCAAGCGTCGCATGCGCGCCGCACAGGCCAAACTGCGCCAGGACCGTTCGCTCGATGATGAGGCTCGTCGCGCGCTGACGGTGCAGGCGGCGCAGGATTCGCAGCGCCAGCGCGAGCTGCAGAAGTCGATTGGCGGTGTGGCCGACCCGTTCCGTTTGATCGGTTTGGAGACTGCCGGCACCGATCAGGCCTAGATGTTGTGGTCAACCAGCGTATTCTCGCCTATATCCAGCCCTCTTTTTGGGTATAGACGTGTATGTGTGTGCTAAAGTAATGAGTCCTGTGGACTATGAAGGGAGAATCTGTGCCAAAAAAGAGTGAGAGCACGGGTACTGGGCTGGAATCCTACGTTGCAAAGCTCATGGGCAACGGCTCAAACAGGACTTCGGTAACCGAGGACGAGATTCAGGTCGCCCTGAAGGATATCGATGTGTCTGATGAGCAGCTCACTGCGGTGTATTCCGCGCTGCGCAACAGCGGCATCCAGATTATCTCCGCGAGCGGAAACGACGACGCCCCTATGGACGTCGACGATGACGATAACGATACCGACGACTTCGATGACGACGACGAGCACGATTCCGGCTCGCTCGACGATCACGAGCTTAAGATGGCCCGTCAGGCAGACGACGAGATGGGTTCCTCTAAGAGCAAGAAGAAGCGCACCGTGCGCACGTCCCGCTCGCGTTCGCGCGTGCGCGGCATCGATGCATCCACGGTGATGCTGACCGGCGACCCGGTCCGTATGTACCTCAAGGAGATCGGCAAGGTCGACCTGCTGACTGCTTCCGAAGAGGTCGATCTGGCCATGAAGATTGAGGCCGGTCTCGAGGCTACCGAGAAGCTCGAGGCTGCTGAGGCGGGCGAGATCGAGCTCACGCGCGCCGAGATGCGTCGTCTTACTCGTATTGAGAACGTGGGCCTCGAGGCCAAGCAGGCGCTCATCAGCGCTAACCTGCGTCTGGTCGTCTCCATCGCCAAGCGCTATGTCGGCCGCGGCATGCTGTTCCTGGACCTGATCCAGGAGGGCAACCTCGGTCTGATCCGTGCCGTCGAGAAGTTCGACTACCAGAAGGGC
>CABUQY010000121.1 GCA_902493915.1 uncultured Collinsella sp. | reverse complement strand
TCGCGAATCTCGTCGGCCGAGATGTCGCAGGGGACAATCTCGGAATACACGTTGAGGTCGCGGACGCGACGGGCAATGAGCTGACCGTACTGCGCACCAAAGTCGAGTACGAGGACCTTTGCGGAAGCATTTTGATCCATGGTATCCCCCTCTTGTTGGCGGGGAGCCGGTGCCCGCCCGCGTGAATGAACGAAAATAGCGTTCATAGTGTACACGTTATATGGGGTTTCTCGTCCCTCGCAGCCATCAGCGCACGGCAAACGCACGACCAGGGCCCCTATTTGACGGCAATTGAAGTGTTACCAAACGTTACAGATGATGTAATACGTTTGAACATTCGTCGCCCTGTGCCACAATACTGCCGAACGACTCCGCCCCTGCGGCGGCAAATACGATAGGAATACCAGCATGAAGCGCATACTTCTCATCGCCACGGGCGGCACCATCGCATCGACCGAGGACGGCAACGGCCTCTCCCCCGCCCTGACCGGTGAGGAGCTCGCCCAGAGCGTCCCCGAGATCTCGGGTCTCTGTGAGCTCGACGTCGTGCAACCCATGAACATCGACAGCACCAATATGCGCCCAAGCGACTGGATGCGCATCCGCGATGTCATCGTCGAGGGTTATGCCGACCACGACGGCTTCGTGATTCTGCACGGCACCGACACCATGAGCTATACCGCGGCAGCGCTTTCCTACCTGATTCAGGACAGCCCCAAGCCCATCGTGCTCACCGGCTCGCAAAAGCCCATGGGCAATCCCTTTACCGACGCCAAGCTCAACCTGTACCAGAGCCTGCTCTATGCGCTCGACGAACACTCGCACGACGTCTCAATCGTGTTTGGCGGCGTAGCCATTGCCGGCACGCGCGCCCGCAAACAGCGCACCATGAGCTTTAACGCGTTCATTAGCGTCAACTATCCGCCCATCGCCTATATCCGCAACGACCGCATCGTGCGCAACGGGCTTCACGGCACGCATCAGGGCGAAAACCCGGTGCGTTTCTACGACAGCATCGACCCGCGCGTGTTTGTCCTTAAGCTCACGCCCGGCGTAAACCCGGGCATCCTCGACGCCCTTGCCGATAGCTACGACGCCGTGATTTTGGAGACCTTTGGCATTGGCGGTATCCCCGAGTTTGGTGAGTCGGGCGAGTCATTCCAAGAGGCAATTTTCCGCTGGGTCGATTCGGGCCGCACTGTCGTTATGACCACGCAGGTCCCCGAAGAGGGCCTCGATCTGGGCGTTTATGAGGTCGGCCGTGCTTACGCCGATCATCCGGGTATTTTGCGCGGCGACGACATGACCACCGAGACGCTCGTGGCCAAGACCATGTGGGCGCTCGGCCAGTCACGCGATGCGGCAGAGATTCAGCGCCTGTTCTACAGCCAAGTCAACCACGACCGCATCCCGATGGCGTAATTCAGTTGTCGACGGGTATCCCCTATTCGATACCCTCGAGAAGCTCTGACACCGTCATGCCGAGTGCGGGCGCGATCTTAAATAGAACCTTGAGCGTGAAATTTGCCGTCCCATCTTCGATTCGGTCGAGGTAGGGGCGGCTGATTCCTGTCGCCACACAAAAATCAACCTTGGAGATACCAAGGTCCCTGCGTGTCTCTTCGACCCGCCTGCCAAGAATCTGTTTCGCACGTTCGTCCATGCAGCCGAGTTTGAAATGGAGCCGAACATAAACGTAAACTATAGTTTACGTTTTCCCGAATACACAGGAGTTTTCTATGTCGGGTTCTTCGGTCCGCATGTACCGAGCCACGCTTCGCACAAACAGCGCGCCGCCCAAGCTCGTCGTCGTTGAAGCTGAATGCCTTTCGCCCGATGAACGCACAGCATTTGCATTGCTATCAAGTCGCGTCGCCGCCGTTCTGGTCCCTTGCCCGGCGCGAGGTGAACTTGCCATCCGATGCCAAACGCACGGCTGCTCGCTCAATCAGGCTGCCGTAATCGCAACCAGCCAACGCGGCCTGCCGCTCCTTTTAGAAGCCGGCATAGCACTCGCCCTTCGCGGCGCCGGATACGAAAACGAGGCCGCCGCCGATGCAGTCTTTCAACCACGATCGAGCGGCGGCCTCGCAGCAGCCATCGAATATGCTTACAGGCTCGTTGCCTAAAAGGACAAGCTAGAAACCAAAGCCAAAGCCCGTTCCGGTAATCGCCGAGTACATAAAGTAAACGTTGATCACGTTGAGGAACACACCCGTAATGCAACCGTTGCGCAGGTAGCGCTCGCACACGATGCGCGCCATGGCGGCGGAGTCGTCATTGTTCTTGGCTTGGCGTCCCGCCGTAAAGTACGTCGCCACGCTCAGCAGCAGATTGAGTACCGGCAGTGCCAGCAGCTCGTAGCTCTTACCCCAGCGCGTCACCTCGCCGGCGGCGTTAAACTTCGTTGCCACCTCGGGGCCAATGTTGGGGATAACACACGCTGCGACCACCAGCGGAATCACCGCAAGTACGAGCAGCGCAATACCCATGTAGCCAGCTTTTTTGCCATATTTGAACATATGCGTCGTCCTTACACGTTAAAGCGGAAGTGCACGACGTCGCCATCGGCCATGACATAGTCCTTGCCCTCAATACGCAACTTGCCGGCGGCCTTGGCGCCCTGCTCGCCGCCGAGCTCGATGTAGTCGTCGTAGCCAATGACCTCGGCCTTAATAAAGCCGCGCTCAAAATCGGTGTGGATGACGCCGGCGGCCTGCGGGGCGGTCGCGCCCTGACGAACCGTCCAGGCCTTGACCTCCATCTCGCCGGCCGTAAAGAACGACTGCAGGCCGAGCAGCTTGTAGGCAGCCTGAGCGAGCACGTCCAGGCCGGGCTGCTCCAGGCCCAGGCTCTCCAGGTAGTCGGCGGCGTCCTCGTGATCGAGCTCGGAAAGCTCGGCCTCGATCTTGGCGCAGATGGGCAGCGGCTTGGCACCATCGATGGGCGCCAGATCGTCGTTGAGCATATCCTCGTCCACGTTGGCCACATACAGGATGGGCTTCATAGTGAGCAGGAACAGGCCCTTGGCGGCGGCGCGCTCCTCGTCGGTCATCTCCATGGATGCGGCGCGCTTGCCCTCGTTGAGCCAGGCAAGCAGGCGCTTGGCCACCTCGAACTTGGGCATGAGCTCCTTGTCGCGCTTGGCCTCCTTCTCGAGCTTGGGCAGCTGCTTCTCGAGCGTGCCCATGTCGGCCAGGATGAGCTCGGTCATGATGGTGTCGGCATCGCCGGCGGGATCGACGAACTCGCCCGTGCGGCCCACCTCACGCATGACGTTGGGATCCTTAAAGTAGCGCACGACCTCGCAGATGGCGTCGGTCTCGCGGATGTTTGCCAAGAACTGGTTGCCCAGGCCCTCACCCTCGTTAGCGCCCTTCACCAGACCTGCGATGTCGACGAACTCGACCGTTGCCGGCACAATGCGACCCGGGTTAACGATGTCGGCAAGCTTTTGCAAGCGGCTATCGGGTACGTCGACGATACCCACGTTGGGGTCGATCGTGGCAAACGGGTAGTTGGCGGCAAGGCCGGTCTTTTTGGTAAGCGCGGTGAACAGCGTCGACTTGCCCACGTTGGGCAGGCCCACGATACCGATGGAAAGGGACACGACAGCTCCTTTTGGTACAGGTACTTCAAACCGTATAAGTATAGCGCCGCCGCAGCATCCGGGCGAATCCGGACACCGCGGCGGCGCAAATGAAGCAGAGATAGAGCTCGCTGACTAGTCCGCGAGCTTCTCCACCTGATCGAGCATCTTGTCAAGCTTGGCCTTTGCCTCGGCCTTGGCCTTCTGGGCCTCTTCGTGGGCCTTGGCCTTCTGAGCGGCCTTTTCCTCGGCCTCGGGGTCGACAACGACCAGATTGGACGCATCGTGCTCGACCAGCTTGAGCGCATGCTCGGGGCACACCTTGACGCAGGCTCCGCAACCTAGGCAATACGTGGACTCCAGTGCAAAGCGACCGCTTCCCACCAAATCGCAGGCAAACGTGGGGCACACGTTGACGCACTCGCCGCACGACGTGCACTTGTCAAAATCGCATTCCGGCGTGCTCACCTGC
>CABUQY010000120.1 GCA_902493915.1 uncultured Collinsella sp. | reverse complement strand
CTGAGCCTGAGCCTGAGCCGGCACCTGCACCTGAGTCGGCGTCCGAGCCAAGCTCCGACGAGGAACCTCAGGACGAGTAGTCATGCCGTCTGCCATTTGGGGACGGGGTAGAAATAGTAGAAATAGCGCTTGAAGAATGAGCGGGGGCGGACGTGTCGAAACGTCCGCCCCCGCTTTGACATCGCGATGTGGCTATGACTGCGAGATGCCAGCGAATCGATTACTCGTCGTGCTTCTCCTCACGGCGTGCAGCAGCGCGTGCGTCGTGGATGCCCTTGATCGCGGCATGGCGAGCCGTTCGGGCATCATGGATGGCGTCGCGAGCCTCGGCGGTCGTCGCCTTGGCAGAGCGCAACTTGGCGGCCAGATCGGGGTTGGTTTCGGCGACCGCGGTAATCGCGGGGCCGTCGAGCTCCTCTTGCGTGGGCTCGGCCAAAAAGTCGATAGCATACTGGGCGGCCACCATGGAGCCCTTTGCCAGCACGGTCTCGTCGATCTTGTAGAAGCAGGAATGTTGGGCGTACGTGGCGCCAATCTTGGGGTTGCGCGTACCTACAAAGGCGAGCACGCCCGGTACGCGACGCAGGTACTCCGAAAAATCCTCGCCCGAAAGCGTGCCGCGATAATGGCCTTGGCCGGCGGGGCCCAGACACTTAATTACAGCCTGACGGCAGCGCTCGCTCGAGGCCGCGTCGTTTTCGACCTTGTAGTTGGCGATGGTGTAGTCGGTGAGCTCTGCCTCGGCGCCCAAGGCGGCCGCGGTATGCTCCACGATGCGGCGCATGAGCTCCGGCATTTCCTCGTGGGTCGAATCGCCGTAGGTGCGCACCGTGCCGGCGAGGTAGGCCGTGCCGGCGATAACGTTGCGTGCGGTGCCGCCGTGCAGCTCGCCGACGGTGATGACAGCCGGCTCGTAGGGGCTGATCTCGCGCGAGACGATGGTCTGCAGGGCGTTGACGATCTCTGCGGCCAC
Organism: uncultured Collinsella sp.; assembly: GCA_902493915.1. GTDB lineage: Bacteria > Actinomycetota > Coriobacteriia > Coriobacteriales > Coriobacteriaceae > Collinsella. The sequence goes on along the minus strand of CABUQY010000120.1, from coordinate 3,159 downwards.
CATAACGGCGTCGTGACCGCGCTGGGGCATGGCGCCGTGGCACGAGGTGCCGCGTACGTCGATACGGAACCAGTCGGTATTGGCCATGCGCGGTCCGGGCTCGCAGCTCACGGTGCCGGCGTCGACCTCGCTCCAGATGTGCGCGGCGTAGGCGCCATCGACGCCGTCGAGCACACCCGTGCCGATCATGAGCTTGGCGCCCTGGCCGTTTTCCTCGCTGGGCTGGAAGACGATGCGGACTTCGCCGTGGATGTCGTCGGTCATATGGCGCAGGATCTGCAGCGTTCCGAGCATCATGGCGATGTGGCAGTCGTGGCCGCAGGCGTGCATGCAGCCCTCGTTGACGCTGGCGAACTCCTCGCCGGTCTGCTCGGTGACGGGCAGGGCGTCGATGTCGGCGCGCAGCAGGATGCGGCGGCGTGGCGTGCCGTCCTCGCGGTAGGCATCCGGCGCGGTACCGCGAAGCGTTGCCACCAAGCCGGTCTTGAGCGGACGCTCGTAGGGGATATTCATGGCGTCGAGCTGGTTGGCGATGTCGGAGGTCGTGCGCTCCTCGGCAAGGCTCAGCTCCGGGTGCTTATGGAAGTGCCGGCGCTGCTTGATGATATATGGTTCAAACTCGGTAGCGATATCTTTGATGGCTGCGGTGACGTCGTCAGCCGCGCGAGCCTCGGTCGCCGCCATAATCTGCTGTGCCTTGGTCTTCGTCATGGTCGATTTGCTCCTTGCTGGGTTGATCGCAAAATCGTACAGGCTCTCTCCAGTATGCCACCTGCCGCTAGGGCTGGTAAAGTTGCCGTTTGCCGCTTGGGGTTTTGTTACAAGGGCGGGGGAGTACACTCGGGGGTGTTGAATTTCCTGCCAGAGATGGGGATGCCCATGCAACATATCGATCGGATTATCCGCTCCAAGAACGTCTTTACCGCGCAAGACGGCATCGATACCACCCGCGAGCTGGCGATTGCCATCGCAGGCGACCGTATCGTCGCAGTCGGTGCGCCCGATGACGTGATCGCCGCCGCTCCTGCCGCTACGTCGGTTATCGACTACGGCGAGCAGTTTGTCTGCCCCGGTTTCCATGACGCTCATCTGCACTTCTTCCATACCTCGGTCGGTTCCTCGCCGTACATGCTCATGGATATGGGCACGTCCGAGGCGGCGCTGGTGCAACATGCGCTCGAGTTTTCCCAGGACCTGCCCGACGACGCTTGGGTTGTGACGCAGGGCTGGCGCGACTACCGTTGGGACCCGCCCGAGCATCCTACCAAGGCGTCGCTCGATGTGGCATTCCCCGATCGTCCCTGTGTTATGTATTCGGGCGACGGGCACACGCTGTGGCTCAACAGCCGCGCACTCGATGCACTCGGCGTCACGCGCGACAGCGAGCCACCAGCGGGCGGTAGCTACGACAAGGACGCAAACGGCGAGCTCACGGGTATTGCTCACGAGGCGGCTGCCATGCAGCTGCTACCGCGCTGCCTTGAGTGGCTGGGCGAGGATCGCATCGCAAGCGCTTACGCCGATCAAATGAGGCGGATGGCCGAGCAGGGCATCACCTCGATATGCGATATGTCGCTCATGCCCATGCCGGGCTGCGATTTTATCCGCGACGACGTCTACGACAAACTGCAGGCAGCCGGCAAGTTGGGCATCCGAGCCCATTTGTTTCCCACGCTGCTGGATGACCAATCGCGCTTGGAAGAGCTGCAGGTACGTTACGCGAACAACGCGCTGCTTTCGGCGCCAGGCTTTAAGCAGTTCTTCGACGGCGTGTCGAGCGAACACACGGCCTATCTCACCGAGTCCTATACCAACCCGCGCTTCCCGGGCGATCAAGGTCGCCTGACGGTTCCTGCCGAGCGCATGCGCAAGCTGGTTCTGGCGGCCGCGGAGCGCGGCCATACCGTGCGCATCCACGTCATCGGCGACGGTGCGATTCATGCCGCGCTGGATATCTTCGAGGAGGCCGCCGACCTGTACGGCCTGCCCCAGCACGGCCATAACACGCTCGAGCACCTGGAGAACCTCTTGCCCGAGGACATCGATCGTCTACGCAAGCTTAACGTCGTTGCCTCGAGCCAGCCCTGTCACATTACACTCGACCCGGGCGGCCCCGAGCGCGATCTGGGCCTGGAGCGCAGCCGCATCATGTGGCCGTTTGCGACCTATAAGCAGCGCGGCATCCGCCAAGCCTTCGGCACCGATAGTCCCATCACAGCCGTTACCAGCATGAACGTGCTCTACACGGCCATCACGCGCCAAGACCCCAAAAGCCACTGGCCCGAGGGCGGCTGGTTACCGAGCGAGCGTATCGATGCGGCAACAGCTCTGCGCAACTACACCCTGGGCAGCGCCTACGCGGCAGGCGACGAGCAAAACCTCGGCAGCTTGGAGCCCGGCAAGTATGCCGACCTGGTAGTCTTGGACCAAAACCCGCTCATCATCGATCCCCAAGAGCTCCAGACCACTAAGGTTCAGGCCACCTACCTGGCAGGCAACTTGATTTACGAGCGCTGACGTTCATACCGCACCGTTAAACGCGGCTCGGGCAGTCTATTTTGGGATGGCGCTCGAGCCGCATTTGTTTGCCGATGGGGGTTCGTTAGGAGCGTCCCCGCTCTGTTGGATTTGGGCGCGGGGTTGAGGTGCTGCTGTCTCGTGCGCTCAATTTGGACATCAGCAATGCTGACTCTTAGTGTTTTGCATACTTCCCATTACAGATTGCATAAAAAGGCTGGGATGTTCTTCCTGATCCTGATGTACCCCCGCCCGTGCCGTGCAAAAAACGGAGTATTCAGCACCACGAGCTCTGCCGGTGCCGCTGCGGCTGAGTAACGTTGCGGAGATTGACGTCATTTTGGGCTCCGGTACGGCGCGAAGTACGCCCATTTGTCCCAACGGGGTCTGCCCACCGACCAAAACCGCCCGCTGAAGGCGTTCTTGGGACCAATAAGGTATGTCCGGCGCGTATGCAGCCGTCCTGGCTTGCTGAATACTCCCAAAAATGCACGGTGCTTCCCAGGGGACCCGTGCGCGCAGCGAAAACCATACCCACGTTCCTATCCGCATCGCCATTTTGCTGCACTGACTTTTCTGAATGTCGGGCCCGAATTAGTTAGCCTGCCTCCCGTGTGGCTCCGGAGGGGCGGGGCATAAGGT
>CABUQY010000119.1 GCA_902493915.1 uncultured Collinsella sp. | reverse complement strand
CTGCGCGAGATCATTACCGCCTGCGTGCGCCTGGGCGTCGACGTGCTTTCGGCCTATGCATTTTCGACCGAAAACTGGAATCGCCCTCAGCACGAAGTCAACGTTCTGATGCACCTGTTTGCCAAGACGTTCATCGACGAGCTGCCGCTTCTGAAGCGCGAAAACGTGCGCGTTGTCTTTTTGGGTGACATTTCCGCGCTGCCCAAGAAGACCCGCGACGTTTTTGAACGCGGTCTTGCTGAGTGCGCCGATCACACCGGCATGACGCTGGCGCTTGCCGTCAACTACGGCGCGCGTGCCGAGATTACCCGCGCTGTCCGTCAGATCGCACTCGACGCTGCCGCCGGTAAGATCGATCCTGCCGCAATTGATGACGACATGGTGGCTTCCCACCTCTATACCGCCGGCCTTCCCGATCCTGAGCTTGTGATTCGCACTTCTGGTGAGCTGCGCCTTTCGAACTATCTGCTGTGGCAGGTGGCTTATTCCGAATTCTACGTCACCGATACCTATTGGCCCGACTTTGATCGTTGGGGCCTTGTCGACGCCATTTTGGCCTATCAGGGCCGTGACCGTAGGTTTGGTGGTCTGAGCAAGACCGAGGAGGCTTAATCGTGTCCGATCGTCCCAAGGCAACTGCTCCCAAGACATCTGAGCGCAAGGCTGTCGCTGCGGGAGCGCCCGCAGCGAAGAATGGCACCGGTTCGTGGCTTGCGGGCTTTATCACCCGTGCCGCCGCCGGTATCGTTTACGCCGTTGTCTTTATCCTGTGCCTGGTTTTGGGTATCGTGCCCACGGCCATCTTTGTTTCTGTCATGAGCGGTCTGTGCTGCTATGAGTTTTTCCGTATGACGAGGCTCGATGGCAAGATGGCTAACGAGCGCATGGGTATCGCTGCCGCCGTACTCTTTCCGCTGTCGGCGTTGGGCGATTCGATGTTGCTGAATGCCCTGCTTTTTGCCCTGATGCTCGCTGTGGGCATTTGGTATGTCTGGTCGCCGCGTACCCGCATCTCTGATGTGGCCGTGACGCTCATGGGTCCCATCTACACTGGCTTTATGCTGTCGGCTATCGTGCTGCTGCGCGATGCCGTGCCCGGTTTTGCCGGCGCCTTGCTTTCGGTGGGCGTTTGCGCGTCCCTTTGGGTCTCCGATTCGTTTGCCTACATCGTGGGCAGCCGTATCGGCAAGCACAAGATGGTTCCCAAGATCTCTCCTAAAAAGAGCTGGGAGGGATTTGTCGGCGGCATTCTGGGCTCGGTTTTGATTTGGCTCATCCTGTGGGCGACGCACTTCTACAAACTCAGCCTGCCCTATGCGCTGCTGTGCGGCTTGGTCGTGTCCATCCTGGGCGTTATCGGCGACCTCATTGAGTCGCGCATCAAGCGTGGCGTGGGCGTCAAGGATTCCGGCAACCTTATCCCGGGCCATGGCGGCATGCTCGACCGTAGCGACTCGCTTATCTTTGGCTGCATTACCGCGCAGCTGCTTTTGATGATCGGGGGCGTGCTGTAATGTCATTCCAGACGACGTATGGCTCCGATGGACGCCTTCGTGTTGCCATCCTGGGTTGTACGGGCTCTATCGGCACGCAGGCACTCGACGTGTGCCGTCAGCATGCCGATCGACTGCAGGTAACGGCGCTGTCCGTCAATTCCAGCACCTCGGAGCTCGTTGCCGCCGCCCGCGAGTTCTCGGTTCCGGCCGTTGCCGTGGCCGACTCCGCCCACGGTGCGGACGCCGTGCTGCAGGAGCTGCCCGAGGGCACGGAGCTCGGTGTTGGTGCGCAGGCGGTTTGTGAGCTCGCACGTCGCGATGATGTCGACTGTGTGCTTGTTGCCATTGTGGGCGCTGCCGGGCTCGAAGCGAGCCATGCGGCCTTGACCTCGAATAAGCGTCTTGCCCTTGCCAACAAGGAGTCCCTCGTCGTCGGTGGCGACTTGCTTATGCCGTTGGCGCAACCGGGCCAGCTTATTCCAGTTGACTCTGAGCACTCCGCCATCTACCAGTGCTATCTGGGGGAGAACCCACGCGAGGCTCATTGTATTTGGCTCACCTGCTCGGGCGGTCCGTTCTTTGGCCGCACGCGCGACGAGCTCAATCGCGTGACGCGTGCCGATGCCCTCGCACATCCCACGTGGGCCATGGGTGCCAAGATCACCATCGACTCCGCCACCCTCATGAACAAGGGTCTGGAGCGCATTGAGGCCATGCATCTGTTTAACTGCGACCTCGATTTCATTAACGTGGTCGTGCAACGTCAGTCCAAGATTCACTCTATGGTCGAGTTTGCCGACGGCTCCGTGATGGCGCATCTCGGTGCTTCCGACATGCGTATTCCCATCCAGTTCGCGTTCTCGTATCCCGAGCGTTGGGATACCCCGGCGCCTCGTATCGATTTCCGCGAGCTGGGACAGCTCACGTTTGATGCTGCCGACATGGATACCTTCCGCTGTCTGGCACTGGCCGAGCGTGCCGGCAAGACGGGTGGCACCATGCCGTGCGTGCTCAATGCCGCCAACGAGGTCGCCGTCGATGCCTTCCTGCACGATGGCTGCAGCTTTACCGATATCGATCGCATTGTGGAATCCTGCATGGATGCCCACGATATGCAGGCGGTCGATTCGTTTGAGCAGCTTCGCGACATCGATGCGTGGGCGCGTGAAAAAGCTGCGCAGGCGCTCGCCGCAACCCGTTCCTAACCCATAAGGATTGCTTTTTCGTTTTATGGATACTGTTCTGAGTGTTCTTTCATCGGTCTTTTGGGGCCTGCTGATGCTTTCCGTCCTCGTGTTTTTGCACGAGGGCGGCCACTTTTTGGCGGCGCGTGCCTGCGGCGTCCGTGTGACCGAGTTCTTTTTGGGCCTGCCGTGCCGCTTTGACATCCATTACACGTCGCGTCGCATTGGAACCAAGTTTGGCGTGACCCCGCTGCTGCTGGGTGGCTACGCTGCCATCTGCGGTATGGATCCGACCGATGTCTCGTGCGCCGATCGCGTGCTCGCGGCTATCTACCGTCATGGTCGCGTGACCGTGGCCGACCTTGCTGTCGAGCTCGAGCTTTCCGAGGAGGATGTGCTCGAGGCATGCGCCTTGCTCTTGGGTTGGGGCTCTATCGCGCCTTGGTATGAGGAAGGGGAGAAGCCCTCGCCGAGCTACTATCCCACCAAGTATCAGACGCTGCCACGAGATGCGGCGGGTTACACCACCTTTGACGGCCGCCGTTTCGATCGAGAGCATGCGACTACCGAGGGCGATGTGTGGGAGCTGCCGTGCGGCGAGGCCGAGTTCCTTGCACAAGAGCGTTCGCACACCTATCTTGGCCAGGGCTTTCTCAAGCGCGCCTTTATGCTGCTCGCGGGCATTCTCGTCAATATCCTGACGGGCTTTTTGCTGCTTATGAGCATCTACTCTATTGCGGGTGTCACCGTGCCGATGGATACCAACGTGATCGGTCAGGTTGACGAGGGGTCTATTGCCGCCAAGGCGGGTATCGAGGGCGGCGACGCGATCCTTTCGGTTGACGGAGTATCGTGCTCTACCTGGATGGACGTTTACGATGCCATCGGTAAGGCTGCCGGTAAGGACGATATCGCCATCGAGTACGAGCGTGACGGCAAGCAGCATTCGACCGCGGTTGCGCTCAAAGAGGACGAGCGCCTAGGTGTGTATGCCTCTACGCAGGTGGTCCGTTTAGACCCCATCACGTCGGCTCGACTTTCGTTCTCCTATGTCGTGCAGACAGCGGAGGGCGTGATGCGCCTGCTCCAGCCGCAGCATACGATGGAGATTCTCGATCAGTCTTCTTCGATCGTGGGCATTAGCGTTATGTCCTCACAGGCTGCTGCTGCCGGCCCTGCCACGTTCCTTTCTTTTGCCGCCCTCATTTCGTTCTCGCTTGGCTTTATGAACCTGCTGCCCATCCCACCACTCGATGGCGGCAAGCTGGTCATCGAGATCATTCAAAAGATTGCTGGCCGCGAGCTTCCGCTCAAGGTCCAGACGATTGTGAGCTATGTGGGCATCGCGCTCTTTGTGCTGCTGTTTGTCTATATGCTTCGTTCCGACATCCTTCGATTTATTCTGTAGGGGAGTGTTTGGATTGTCTTTATCCCATCCTTTGCCTCGCGAGTTGACG
>CABUQY010000118.1 GCA_902493915.1 uncultured Collinsella sp. | reverse complement strand
CTTCAAGGACATTGAGCACGACCCGGCAGTTCAGGACGTGACCTACGAGAACAGCCAGGCCCGCGAGCGCACGCAGATTCTGATGGACTTGGCCAACCAGGCTGGCGGTTTTGTCATTGGCACGGGCGACCTGTCGGAGCTGGCGCTCGGCTGGGCTACCTATAACGGCGACCACATGAGCATGTACGCCGTCAACGCGAGCGTGCCTAAGACGCTTGTGCGCCATCTGGTACGCTATGCCGCCGATGTCTTTGGCGGGCGCATTGCCGAGGTCTTACTCGATATCCTCGATACGCCGGTGTCCCCCGAGCTTCTGCCGCCCACGGGCGACGGCGAGATTGCGCAGAAGACCGAGGATTTGGTAGGTCCGTACGAGTTGCACGACTACTTTCTCTACTACCTGCTGCGTTTTGGCTTTGAGCCGGGCAAGATCTACCGCATGGCGCTCAAGAGCTTCGAGGGCGTCTACGACGCCAAGACCGTCCACACGTGGCTACGTACGTTCTACCGTCGCTTCTTTGCCCAGCAGTTTAAGCGCAGCTGCCTGCCCGATGGTCCCAAGGTGGGCTCTGTGACGCTCAGCCCGCGCGGCGATTGGCGTATGCCGAGTGACGCTAGCTCGCGTCTGTGGCTTGCGCAGATCGACGCGCTCAATCCAGTTGACTAAGGTTGGCTAAATTGAACCAATACGGGGGTTGCAAGCGTTACACTTTTGCAATCTGATGGCCCGTATCGCGCGGCGCTCTTGTCGGAGCGCCGCGTTTTTCATATCGAAAGGTGGCACCATGCAGGCATCGCAGCGTCTCGACCGCTTTGGCGCGGAGGTCTTCGCCTCACTCAACAACAAGCTTCTCGCGCTGAAGGCTCAGGGCAAGACCATTTACAACATGAGCGTGGGCACGCCCGATTTTAAGCCGTACGACCATGTGGTCGAGGCGCTCACGCAGGCAGCCCAAGATCCCGAGATGTGGAAGTATGCCCTGCGCGACCTGCCCGAACTCAAGCAGGCCGTGTGCGATTACTATGAGCGTCGCTTTGGCGTTTCGGGCATTACGCCGTCTATGGTGCAGTCGTGCAACGGCACGCAGGAGGGCGTGGGCCATTTGGGCCTGGCCCTGCTCGATCCGGGTGACACCATTTTGGTTCCCGATCCGTGTTACCCGGTCTTTGAGGCGGGTGCCAAGATCGCCGATGCCAAGCTCGAGTACTATCCGTTGGTTGCCGAGCACAATTACCTGCCCTATGTGGCGGGCATCGATCCCGAGGTGGCCGATCGCGCCAAGTATATGATCGTGTCGCTGCCCGCCAACCCGGTCGGCTCGGTGGGCACGCCCGAGGTCTACGAGGAGATCATCGCTTTCGCCCGCGAGCACGACCTGCTCATCGTCCATGACAACGCGTACTCCGACATCGTGTTCGACGGCGAGCCCGGCGGCAGCTTCTTGCAGTATCCCGGTGCGCTTGAGGTGGGCGTGGAGTTCTTCTCGCTTTCCAAGTCGTTTAACGTCACCGGTGCGCGTATCGGCTTTTTGGTCGGTCGCGAGGATGTGGTCTCTGCCTTTGCCAAGCTGCGGAGCCAGATCGACTTTGGTATGTTCTTCCCGATTCAGAAGGCCGCCATCGCGTGCCTGAACGGTCCGCGCGATGAGGTCGAGGCGCAGCGTCTGAAGTACCAGGAACGCCGCGATGCCCTGTGCGACGGTCTTGAGGGCCTGGGCTGGGAGCGTCCCAACGCGCATGGCTCTATGTTTGTGTGGGCCAAGCTTCCCGGTGGTCGCACCGATTCCATGGCGTTTTGCGAGGAGCTTATGGAGAAGGCCGGCGTTGTGGTGACGCCGGGCGCGAGCTTTGGCCCTTCGGGCGAGGGGCACGTGCGTATGGCACTGGTCCTGCCGCCCGATCAGATCGCTTTGGCTGTCGAGGCCATTCGCGAGGCGGGCCTGTATTAGAAACCTATTTCGACTCGTCAATAGCTCGAAACCGATTTCGTGCAGTTATTTTACGAATTCTGCAAACAATTTCGGTAAACGGTCGATTTTTGGCTGCGAATAGGAGCATAATCAAAGTCCCGATTGGATGTATTGGGATTACGGCAAGCCGCTCGGGTCGTTCCCGGGCGGCTTGTTTGTGGAGAGAGATGGGAGTTTCTAATGGTTAACGAGAAGAAGGTCGCTATTGTCGGCTGCGGTTTCGTCGGTTCGTCTTCGGCGTTCGCACTGATGCAGAGTGGTCTGTTCTCCGAGATGGTCCTCATCGACGTGGACAAGAACCGTGCCGAGGGTGAGGCCCTGGATATCGCGCACGGCATGACGTTTGCCGAGCCGATGAAGATCTACGCCGGCGATTATTCCGATGTCGCCGACGCCGCCATGATCGTCGTCACTGCTGGCGCTGCCCAGAAGCCCGGTGAGACCCGCCTGGACCTGGTCAACAAGAACGTTAACATCTTTAAGTCCATTATCCCCGAGATTAAGAAGTCCGGCTTCGACGGCATTCTGCTCATCGTCTCCAACCCGGTCGATGTTCTGACCTATGCTGCCATCAAGATGTCCGGCCTGCCCGAGGGCCATGTCATCGGCTCCGGCACCGTGCTCGACACTGGCCGTCTGCAGCAGATGCTTGGTGCCCACGTCGAGGTTGACCCGCGCGACGTCCAGGCCTATGTCATGGGTGAGCACGGCGACTCCGAGTTTGTCGCTTGGTCCAGCGCCCAGGTTGCCGGCGTGCCGCTGAACACCTTCTGCGAGCTTCACGGCCACTTGGAGCATGAGGCTGCCGAGAAGCGTATCGCCGAGGACGTCAAGAACTCCGCCTACACCATCATCGAGAAGAAGCACGCCACCTACTATGGCGTCGCCATGGCCGTCAAGCGCATCTGCACCGCCGTTATGCGCGATGAGCAGACCGTTCTGCCTGTCTCCTCGCTCATGGTGGGCGAGTATGGCCTGTCCGATCTTGCCATCTCCATGCCGACCGTCGTTGGCCGCGACGGTGTTGTCTGCCGCGTCCCCGTGCCGCTGAACGATGACGAGCAGCATGAGCTCACCGTCTCCGCCAAGGCCCTCAAGGACATCATCGACAGCGTCGATTTCTCCTGCTAAATCAAGCTCGCTAGAGCGAAAAGCTACAATGAAGGCGTCCGGGTCCACACGGCCCGGGCGCCTTTTGGTGCAAAGTAACCTGACCCCAATGCACCATCCCAATACACCATAGTTGATGGGAGGGCCATGTCGGATTCGCCTAATTTTTTGACCTATGCCCAGACGGCGTTTGATCCGTTTGAGGAACGGCCGTTCTGCGCGGTGGATAGCCTGGTCTTTGCGTGGTTGTCCTATTTGCGTTTGCCGGGTGATATGGCGGAGCTGACGAACTGGCAGGGCCTAGACGTACGCGAGCTGCTGCGCGCCGAGTGCTACCAAGACATGATTGGCGACCTGTGGGATCCGGAGGGGAGTCGTGCCCTGTTGGAGGCTGTGGCAGCAAGCCCTCGCTACCGTGGCGTTCGTGTTTGCGGCTATCGTAGCGTGAGTGATGCCGAGACAACGGAGCAGTTTGCGGCCATGACGTTCCGATTTCCGGCGGGGTTTAGCTATCTTGCCTTCCGGGGGACCGACAGCACGATTGTGGGCTGGAAAGAGGACTTTAACATGGCGTTCCGGTGTCCTGTGCCGGCCCAGGAATCCGCGGCGCGTTATGTAGACGAGGCGGCGGATGCGATTGACGGGCCGCTTTTGTGCGGAGGTCATTCCAAGGGTGGAAACCTTGCGGTGTACGGTGCGGCGATGTGCCCCGATGTCGCCCGTGAGCGAATCGAACGGGCGTATTCCCATGATGGTCCGGGCTTCGTCGAGGAGTTTCTGAGCGGCAACGCCTTCGCCGATCTATCCGGTCGAATCGACAAGACGCTACCTCGGTCGTCGATCTTTGGCATGATGTTCGAGACACAGGAGGACTATGCCATCGTTGAGAGCACCGAGTTCAGCCTGCTTCAGCATAATCCTTTTAGCTGGGTGGTTGATGGTCGCGACTTCGTGTACTGTGAGCGCCTGTCCGCCGGTGCTCGATACGTTGATGGCTCCATTCGCGAGATGCTGCTTGCGGTGTCGCCTAGCGAGCGCGAGCGTTTTGTAGATGCGTTGTTCTCCGTG
>CABUQY010000117.1 GCA_902493915.1 uncultured Collinsella sp. | reverse complement strand
CAGGTAATCTCGGTCACGACCTTGTGCGCATAGGGCACGGCGACACGGCCGTAGCCAGTCGCGATCACGCGCACGTCGTCGGCAGCCACGTCATAGCCAGCCGCGGCAAGCTCGCCGCGCAGACGCTCGGCCGCATCGACCGACGAATATCCCGTCGGCATGACGCAGGTCCACGCAATGGCGCCATCCGTCTCCGCAACCGCAGCCTTCGCGGCCGTCGAGCCTATGTCGATACCAATGCCAACCACGGCATCCTCCTTCTATGCGGCAAAGCGGCTGTCCCCTTGCCGCGTTCGTCCTACAGGGTCTCGATAAAAGCGGCGATGCGGGTCTCGATCTGGCCCATGTCACCGTTGCTGTAGTCGGTCTCGATCTTCATATACGGAATACCCGCACCCTCGACGGCCTCCTGCATGCGCGCGCTCTCCACGTTAAAGGTGTGGCAGGCCTGCAGCACGCTCTCCACTACCCCATCGACGTGATACTTCTCGCACATGGCCAAGGTGTTTTCCATGCGTCCGTCGTTGGGCGTCATGACCGAGCAGTTGATATCCAGGTAGCGGTCGGCAATGGCGCGCAGGATGTCGGGAGCCTCCGGGTCGATCATCATGGCCGCCGTGCGCTCGCCCGAGCAGTCGTCCATGCACACAACCACGCCGCCGTTGGACTCGATGGTGCGGCCAATCTTGTTGATCACGCCGCCCACCGGGCAGCCGGTAATCAGAATGCGCTTGGCATCCGCCGCAACCGGGCGCTCGCCCGCGTCGTAGGCCTCGCGCAGCTTGACAACCTTTTGCTCCAGCTGCTGCGTATAGGCCTCGATATCAAAGCTGAACGTACCGGCAAACATGGTGCTCATCAGGTCGACGCCGCTCATAGCCGCCGGCTGGTTGGCCTGCAGCGCAAACATCTCGAGCTGGGCAGCACGCAGGCGATTGCGACGACGGACGGCGACGCGCAGGTCGTCATCGGTGATAGTGATGCCGTAGAAGTTCTCGAGCTCTTCCTTGAGCAGACGGCACTCCTCGTACCAGCCCTCACGCTCGTAGGCGCGATCGCGACCCTGCGGCAGGTGCAGAATGTGCGTGCGCTTAAGCTCGTTGAGTAGCTCGTACATCTTCTTCTTGCCGTCGCAGGTGGTCTCGCCGATGATCATGTCGCTAAAGTACGTAAACGGGCACTTTTGCGAATAGGCAAAACCGTACGTCGACTTGATGAGCGGGCAGAGGTTTGCCGGCAGCACCTTCTCGGCCTCGGGAATCACCTCGTCGGACGTGCCGCACAGCGCCACGCTCGCAGCCCCCGCGGCATCGATAATCTCGAGCGGCGTGTAGCTGCACAGAAAACCGACCAGGCGATTACCCGCCTGCTTATAATCCTTGACGCGAAGAAACGCCGCCTTGCGTTGCTCGTTGAACTCCTCAAACGTGGACGGCAACGGCTGCTCAATATTTTCCGACATATAACTCCTTAACAAACCTTTTAACCAACCAAGGAAACGGCTTTCCCAGGTGCCCGAGGTTGCCGTGAAAGAGGAGCGCCGCGTACTTTGGTATGCAAGCGATGGTTTGAACGGCAAGATCGGGTGCTTGGGGAAGCCGCTGGACCGGATAGCCCTAAATGGTTTCCAAGAAAGCCTCAATCCTGGTTTGCAGTTGGCCTGCATCCTCGCCGGCGTAGTCTGTCGTGATGTGCATAAACGGAATGCCTGCCTCCTCGGCAGCCTTCTCCACGGCAAACGACTCCATCTCGTAGAGCGTGCAGAACTGCAGAGCCACGTCGACGATGCCGTCGGCATGTAGGTCCTGGGCCATCTGGACAATGTCTTTCATACGCTGATCGTTGGGCGTAAAGACGGCGCAGTTGATCTTAAAGTAGCGCTCGGCGATGGCGTCGAGCATCTCGTCAACCGTCTCGCCGGACTCGTCGACCAGGTCCTTGTAGTAGCGCGAGCCCGTGCAGGACTCCTCGCCTACCACAACGCCGCCGGCCTTCTCGATAAGGTTGAACAGCTTCCAGTTGGGCACGGCCATGGGCGTACCGGTGTACAGGATGCGCTTGGTCCCCTTGGGTGCCACGCCCTCGCTGGCCTCGACACGCTGCTCGCACTCAGCCGCCATATCGTTGATGGCTCCGGTCAGACGCGGTGTGTCGTCCATAAAGGCGGCCTGAACGGTCAGCAGGCTGTCGAGACCGCTGATGGGCGCAGGGTCGGCAGCGCGGGTCGCAGCGAGGCGCTGCAGGGCGCGACGCTTCTCATTGACGGCGTGGATGGCAGCCTTCAGACGCTCGGGCGTAATCTTGACGCCGCACTCTTCCTCGATCTTGGCGGCGAGTTTCTTGACCTCGGCCTTCCAGGTCACGAGCGTCGACTCGTCGTGCACGTTGGGAATATCCATGACGTACATGTTCTTTTGCGTTGCAAAGAACTCGTAGGCCTTCTTCTTGCCATCGCAGGTGTTCTCGCCTACCACCAGGTCACTCGACTCAATGTAGGGGCAGACCTCGCCCAGCTTAAAGCCGGCAAAGCTCTTGATGAGCGGGCAGGTGTTGCGCGGCAGATGCTCCTCGACCTTGTCGGTCGCCCAGTCGGCACCCGAGCACAGGCCCACGGGAATGCCGTCACAGGCAAGCACGATCTCCTCGGGCACGTACACGCAGAACGAACCCACGATCTTGGTGGCCTCGCCGGCCTCCTTCTTGTCGAGCATCTCCTTAATACGGCCGCTGTGGATGTTGGTGGCGACAAAATCCAGGTAGGACGTGGACTTGGGGCGATTGTTCTGCGTCAGGAACATATCGCCGTACATCTGGCCCACAGCGCCCAGCAGCATGTCGTGATCGGCAAGATTCATGCCGAGGCTCTCCCACATCGGATGGAAATCGAATTCTTCAGCCATGACGGTTCCCCTCTCGAACCAAATACGGATAACTACGGTATTGCTGCACGGTGGGCGGCGAAAACCCAGCCGTGCCTAAACCCGGAATTTTGGGGAACCTGCTTTGCGGTCGATTATTTAGTTGTGCGTCGTCTCTCCCGGAGCCGTGAACATACCTGCTCATATGCGACTCCGAGCCATATACAGGGCGCGCGCGGCAACGCGGCGAATGTATGTCGTCTGCGGCATGTGCGCGTCCTCCTTTACAAGTTAAGGTCAACTATATCAACGGTCGTCGACCATGCGAACACCGTTGACATTCGTACGACAGCGTCGTGTGCCGCCGTTTAATAAATAATTATCTGTGTTGATAAGAGTTTGTCATTCCCCATTAGGCGAACGGCAAGACAAAGCCGCCGAGACTTATATCCCCGACGGCATTACCCGGCGCTACCGACAAACCAGATGGATCCTGCTGGCATCAAAATGCATACGCAGGGTCTCGCCTTCTTGCGGTAACCCATCCGCTGGTACGCTCAATTTGTTGACCTTCCACTGCAGACGCGTTGGCGCATCGGCCCGCGGCGCATCCAACAGCACCAGGCGCTCAAAACGCGAATCGCTCACGCGCGCCACGTGCAGGTCGTAGCTGTTGCGACCCCGCTCGGCACGGTTGTCCACATGGAAGTAGCTCGCGCGAATGCCCAGGTACGCCACATTATCGGGAACCTCGCGACCCACGTTAAAGGTCATGCCCCAATCGAGCGCCTCAACTTCTTCGTCGCCGATCTTGCGCGCCCGGCTTGTGTTCTTGCAGCCCGTCAGGCGCAGCGCCGCCAGCGTCTGCGGACGGCGGACCACGTCCTCGACGGAGCCGATCTCCTCAACATGCCCGTCGTGCATCACGCAGATGCGCTGGCACAGGCGGCACGCTTCGTCGATGTCGTGGCTCACATAGAGCACGGTGCGGTTGCATACATCGAACAGGTCGAGCATGTTCTGTTCGAGGGCGCTCTTAAGATAGGAATCGAGTGCGCTCATGGGCTCGTCGAACATAAAGATGCCCGGGTGAGCCGCCACCATACGGGCAAGCGCCACACGTTGCTGCTGACCGCCCGAGAGGCGCGCGGGATAGCGGTCGGCAAAATCGGCTAGGCCAAAGATGCCCAGGTAGCGCTCGGCAAGTTTTTTACGCGCCGCGGCGTCGCCCGCGTCCTTTACGCCGGCACATACGTTATCGGCCACCGTCATGTTGGGAAACAGCTGATAGTTTTGGAACAGCAGGGCGCATTTGCGCTCCT
>CABUQY010000116.1 GCA_902493915.1 uncultured Collinsella sp. | reverse complement strand
GTAAGATAGTTGGAGCGGACAACGGGGCTCGAACCCGCGACCCCAACCTTGGCAAGGTTGTGCTCTACCAACTGAGCCATGTCCGCATATGTAAAACAAAACGGGCGCCGGAGCGCCCGGATGTTGCCTGGAGGCGAAGCCCGGATTCGAACCGGGGGTAAAGGCTTTGCAGGCCTCTGCCTTACCACTTGGCCACTTCGCCGAAAAAGGACCGCCTAAACGGTCCGGAAATGCAATGGAGCGGACAACGGGGCTCGAACCCGCGACCCCAACCTTGGCAAGGTTGTGCTCTACCAACTGAGCCATGTCCGCTTGCGGGTTATTAATTTACGCGAGTTGCCCAAAAGACGCAAGTACTTTTTTCAAAAAACTTGTCTGCCGCATGTTCTTAATAGCCAAACGCGCTAAAGCGATTGGCTAGGCGCACGATTCCAGCGCTCCGCTAAACAGCTTCACCATCTGCACGCGCGTGCCGGCGCCGTCCGTACGACGAGCAACCTCCACGTTATCGACGAGCATACGCATAAGCTTGATACCACGGCCGCGTTCCTCAGATGCGACCGGCTCGCTCGTTTCATCGATAGAATAGCCGGCACCTCGATCAAGCACCTCAACCACAACGCGATCGCCATAGGCCTGAACCGTCAGGACGCACCCGATACCGCCCGCATGGTCATAGGCATTACCCAGCGCCTCCCCCGACGCCAATGCGACATCGTAGCGCTCGTCACGGCGCAACGGAAGCGATTCAAGGAGTTCGGCGATGCGATGTCGGTAGTATGGAAGATTTTCGATACCCTGACGGACCTCGACACTCTTACTCCAGCGAGGCAGCTCCCCCACCGGAATAGCGGGAATAGACTCCCGTGCCGGCCCCGCGACATGAAGGATATCGACAAGACGAGCAATCTCCAAAAAGCGAACAACTTCACCTGATGCATTGACGAGCGAAAGCAGGCCTTCTCGCCTCATGAGCTCACGAGCGCGCGTAAGAAGGAATGCCAAGCCCGTCGAATCGATAAAGCTAACAGCCTGACAGTTGATGACGACACGACGCACGCCGCGGCCAATCAAAGCATCCAACCGCCGACGCAGCGCAGGCACCGTGGCGATGTCGATATCGCCTGGTGGCGTCAAAACCGCTATGTCATTCCACTCATTCATACGACCATGGTTCCCCAAAAAAGCCCACTCGATGCATTCGTTTCCCCAACCGTACGGATTCAGCCCGCCCAGCGTCGTCTATGAACGACCCCGTAAAAACTCAAGGGACACCAATGCAATGTCATCGTCCAGCGCCGATTCGGTAAATCGGTCGAGCTCGCCCAAGACCTTGCCGCAGATTCCCGATACGCCCTCACCCGAGACAGAGAGCAGAAGGTCACGAAGGCGCTGCTCGCCAAAGAACGCTCCGGTGCGGTCGCGAGCCTCAATCGTTCCGTCCGTATACATGAAGAGCATGTCGCCAGGAGCGAACGCAAACACGCCTGTCTCGTACACCATGCTCTCAAAGGCACCGATTACGCCCGATTGGCATCCAAGTAGCTCGACCTCTCCCCCACGGGCCTCGCCGCCACCCAGCGGCATCGACTCTGGCCTAATGACCATGGTCGGAGGATGGCCCGCCGAACAATACGTTGCGCATCCGGCTTTAAGGTCAATCTTGGCGATAAAGGCCGTCACGAACGTCTCGACCCTCGAGAAGCCCATGAGCATGCTGTTAAGGGAGCGTGCCATGCGGGCCGGTCCAGCGCCCTCCCAGGCATATGCCGTCAGGGCCGTCTTGACGAGCGCGGACATCGATGCAGCCTCAATGCCTTTGCCAGACACATCGCCCAGAATCATGACGGCGCAGTCGTCGGGAAGACGGATGAGCGTATAGAAATCGCCGCCGACCAACGCCGAGTTCGTGGCCGACAGGTACACCGAATCGGTTGCGATACCCGGAACATCCCCCAGGGAATTTCTCATGCCAATCTGGAGGGTCTGAGCGATATGGCGCTCCTCACGCTTTTGAGATTCGCCTTCATAGATCAGTTCAAAGTCATGAGCCAAGTGCACCAAGTAGTCATATTCAAGGTCATCAATCGGCTCTTGGCTACCATCACGAAGCAGCAGCGCGCGCGTCGTCGGGCCCTTCGCAACAGAAGCAGGAACGATCGCGTCGTTACTGTGCTTGCCATCGCCCTCAGAGCGCGGGCGCCCCGCCTCGATGCCGGCGTCGACGTAGAGACCCTGGCAAGGCAGGCCATGTGCCCTAAGCCAGCCTCCCATAGGCATCGATTCGTCAACGCGAGTTATACGGACGTGTTTAAGGTCCTCGGCACTCGTGCCGCCCAAAACAGATGCCTCAAAGCCATCGGGGGCAGCCCCCAAACGTGCCGCTGGCGCCGTCGTGGAAAAGAAAAGCTTCTCGGGATCGTCCGGCAAAGCAACGCGACTGCCACCTTCAAAATCTATGACGTAGGAATCCAGACTGGCGTCATACTCAACAGGGCAAAAATGGCAGTTGAGCATATTGCAGATCTCGGACGATACCGCCTGGGTAGCCGCGGCGGAATCGTCTAGAAAGGTAAACAACTCATCACGTAAGACATTGAGCGAGCGGCCAAGCTCGGCCGTGCGACGGGAGCGAAGGCTCGATGCCATGCCGACCAGCTGGATAGACAGGTAATCGCAAATGACCTCGAGCACATTAACGTCATAGGCGAGCGGTGCCTGGGGGCGTTTCCAACCAACTTCCAGCACGCCAAGAATCTGCGTACCGTAAAAAACGGGAAGACAGATCTCGCTGCGGTACGGAGGCATATCCTGCATGCGCAACAGGTGCTTAGAACGATTATCCAGGTCCATGAACATACCGGAGGCGGCCTTATCGCCCTCAAGGTCCTGTTGAATCGACAAGCGACAGGCACGCGACTCGCGAAGAACATACGTCGGAATGCCAGCGCCATACGGCAAAAACTCGGGCAGGTAGCTGTCGTACAGCTCCTTGGAAACACGGCGAAGCTTAAAGCCGCCGCTCTCAGAAAAATAGATAGCGGCACCCGAAGCATCGAGCGTTCCTACAAGCTGGTTCAAAACGGTATCAAGTAGGCTGGGCAGCTCATCGGAGCCCACGGTACTCATAATGACCGAGAGCGTGCCAGAGAGGCGCTTGTTCGCCACTCTAAGCTCCGATAACGCACGCTTGAGCTGACGGTCGTGCGAATACTGTTCTTCGATGCTATGGAGCGCCACCAGGACACGTGGCGCGCGGCACCCAAAGATGCGTGGAGGCGTAACGGAGCCCGCACGAACCAAGACGGGGATAAAGGAGCCGTCACTCAGCTTGAGCATCAGTTCGTTCTCGGAGCCATCAGTTTCAAATGGCAGACGATGTTCCGTCGCACGTTCAAAAGCTGATGAGTACAGGACGTCTTTAACATCTCCACCGATGACGTCGGCGCGTTCCTCGCACATCAAACCAAGTAAGCGATTATTCACATGCAGAATGGTTCCGTCGAGCTCACAGATGATGACAGCATCGCTCGTGATCTCGACTAGTTGGGCAACGTCTGCCCACTCGTTGCGTTCAAGCGTTTCCATCGTGGACCCCACCGTCTATCGGTAACAAAAAAGCCTCCGAAGAGGCTTCTCAAATGCGATGGTGTCGGAGGCGGGACTTGAACCCGCATGACCAAAAAGCGGTCACTAGCACCTCAAGCTAGCGCGTCTGCCAATTCCGCCACTCCGACATGCTATGTTGTTGATTCACGGTTCGTTTTGTTGGACCCGCGCGTTCAACGAGGAAGATAATAACCTATGATTCGAGAACTGTGCAAGCACTTTTTTGAAAAAAGTTTACGAAATTGTAAATGCGCAGGTAGATCTATATGTCTGGCCCCGAATCGGTGTTGCCTCCCGGCGCGTCCTCGGGCATGAGCGATATTTTGCTATGCACTCCGTGCTGCAAAATATCGCTCCCCCTGCGGAATGCGCCGGGAGGCAACACCGATTCGGGGCCTGCAAATACGTACTTCAGGCACAGTTCTCAAACATGTTCTGGGGGCTGATGCAAATTTGGTGGCTCGGCAAAGCCGAGCCCTTATATGGGGAGGCCGGAGCAAACGCTCCGGCCTCACTAACTTTCCCATTAGATTAAGTGAGCGACCAAGGAATCGCACCCCCTGCAGCGGTAACACAGGGCCCGTGCTGGACTTAGTTTTCAGAACATTCCGCAGACCAGGAAACCCCCTTATCCGCAGCTCCGAAGGAGCAGGATAAGGGGGTTTCCATGGTCGAGGACGTTCTGAAAACTAAGTCCAGCACGGGCCC